>VAZQ01000692.1 GCA_005883115.1 Alphaproteobacteria bacterium
TGGTCCTCTCCTGGTCGATCCGGCGCGGCATCGCGCGCGCGAGGTGGGTGACGAGCCGCTGCTGCTGGCCCGCACGGCGCCGACCATCGTGGCGCGCGATCGCGTCAAAGGCGCCGGCATCGCCGGTGACGCGAGCGTCATCGTTATGGACGACGGCTTCCACAATCCCTCGCTGGTCAAGGATTTTTCGGTGCTGGTGGTCGACGGCAGGCGCGGCATCGGCAACGGGAGGGTCATCCCCGCTGGGCCGCTGCGCGCGCCACTCGAGGCGCAACTCGGGCGCGCCCATGCGCTCATCGTCGTTGGAGAGTTGGGGCGCGCCGCGGACAGCGCAGAGCGCGCGCGCGGGGCCGATATTCCAGTCTTGCAGGCGCGCTTGCGGCCGGACGCGGACGTCATCGCCTGGTTGCGCGGCCGCCAGGTGCTCGCGTTTGCGGGAATCGCAGACCCGGCGAAATTTTTCGCAACGCTTGCCGAAGCCGGCGTCGTGCTTGCTGCCACGCGAAGCTTTCCCGACCATCACCGCTACACGCGCGCCGAGGCCGTTGCGCTATGCGATGACGCGCAGCGCGCCGGCCTCGTGCTGATGACGACGGAAAAGGATCTGGCGCGGCTTTCCGGCGAGGATCAGCTGAAAGAGCTTGCCGCTCGCGCCAAAGCGCTGCCGGTCACGCTCGCCTTCGAAGAGGACGAGGCCATGAAATCGCTGCTGCTGGAGAGGCTGGCGCAGGCGCGCACGGGCGGCGATCGGTGACGAGTGGCGGCGCATCCCCGTTCAGACTCTCGTCGGCTCATTTTCACGCAACGCGGAATGCAGGCAAGCACGGTCCGCTTTCGCGCGGGCGAACGGACGTGGAGCTTATCGGCGGGTTTTGTCCTCGCTCGTGCGGCGTCGTGCATTGGCGAAGTGTCGCTGCAGCACCGCGTCAGGAGTGACGTAAGCCTCCTGCAGAGGTCGACGCTCCAGTATTTCAATTCCTCAAGCGGGATCGTCACGCCGGTCACGGCGCAGCGCACGAAAGCGCCCGGCCGCACCACGCGAAAGTCGCCGTCGAGATATTTCACCTCGGCCTCGCCCGTCATGGGTGACGGGCGATCGGATCGATTGAGCACTGATGCCTCCAGCGCGGCTTATCCCGGGTGCCGCCTCCATGTTCGCCGGCGCCAGGGCCCAACATAATGGCTCGGCCCCCCGCATGTAACCCGGTCACAGGGATTGTGCACGGGGCAAAGCCCCCCGCGACTACGCTCCGAACAGGCTGCCCTGGTTCGAGTCGTTGCTGCCGCGGCGTCCGCGTGGCTTTGGTCCGGGAGCCGATTTCTCCGTCGCGGGCGCAGATGCCGGTTTCTCCGTCGCGGCGGCGGATGCCCCCTGCGCCAGCGCCGGCACGTGGCCATCGGAAAATTCGATGTCGATCTGCATGCCCGCGCTCACGGCGCTCGCCTGCCGCAACGGCCGCCCCCCGCCATCGCGTATGAGCGCGAAGCCGCGTGCGAGTACGCCGCGATGGGAGAGCGCGTTGAGCAGTTGGCCGCAATGCTCGACCGAGGCCGCGTGCTGGCGCAGCGAGGATTGGAGCGCCCGGCGCGCCCGCGCGCAGAGGCTGCCGACGCGTTCGCATTGCGCTCCGATGCGGCCGCGATGCGCATCGGCATTCGCGCGCAACCCCGCGGCGAGCCGCGCGGTTGCGTTCGCCAGCCGCTCCAGCCGGCGCAGCCGCGCGACGGTCTCCGCGCGTCTTCCCCGCTCGCTGAGCGCAATGACGAGCTCGGCGCAACGGTTCACGCGACCGCGCAAGACTTGCGGGCCGAGCCGGCCGGCGACGCGCGCGAAGCGCGCGTGATGGATTTGCGCATTGGCGGTGAGCGCGCGGGGTAGGCGCGTGCCGGCCTGATCGAGCCGTTGCCGCGGCAGCGCCAACAGCTCCTCGGCCGTCGGCAAAGCGCGGCTCGCCGCGCGCAACTCGCTGCGTCGTGCCTCCTGCCCGCGTTGCCAGCAGGCGAGGGAGCGCCGCGCGAGGCTTTCGATGCGCACGGCAAGCTCCATGCGCACGGGAACGGCGAGTTCGGCGGCTGCGCTGGGCGTCGGCGCGCGCACGTCGGCGGCAAAGTCGATGAGCGTGACGTCGGTCTCGTGGCCGACCGCAGCGATCAGCGGGATCATGCTCGCAGCCGCGGCGCGTACCACGATCTCCTCGTTGAACGACCACAAATCCTCGAGCGAACCGCCGCCGCGCGCGACGATGAGGAGATCGGGCCTGCGCATGGGTCCGTCGAGGGGGAGCGCGTTGAAGCCGTGGATCGCGGCGGCGACCTCCTCGGCGCAGCCATCGCCCTGTACGCGCACCGGCCACACGATCACGTGGCGCGGAAAGCGGTCGGCGAGCCGATGCAAAATATCGCGGATCACGGCGCCCGTCGGCGAGGTCACGACGCCGATCCGCTCGGGCAAAAACGGGAGCAGCTGCTTGCGCGCGGCCTCGAACAGGCCTTCGGCGGCGAGTTTCTTCTTGCGCTCCTCGACGAGCGCCATCATGGTATGTCGATTTGCCGGGATAAGTCGTCAGCCGGCCGGTGACGAGGACTTCGAGCCCTTCCTCGGGCTTGATGCGCATGCGCGCGAGCGCGCTCCTCCAGATCACCGCGTCGATCTTGGCGCCTTCATCCTTGAGCGCGAAATAGCAGTGACCGGAGGAGTGCGCCCCGCGAAAGCCGGAAATCTCGCCGCGCACGCGCACATAGCCAAAGGCGTCCTCGACGGTCTTTTTCAGCGCCGCCGAGAGCTCGGAGACGGTCCATTCCGGGATGTTGAGGCGCGTTGGCTCGTTCATGATGCGAAGAGGTGAATCAGCTTACCGGCGCGGCGTC
>VAZQ01000693.1 GCA_005883115.1 Alphaproteobacteria bacterium
ATGCGCTCGCATCGAATAATGATAAGGGCCAGCTAGAGCATTGGAACAACCATCACGTGGCGTTATCGGGTTCCGAAAGAGTGCACAAGCCGCTTGGGCTCCTCGCCGAGCTGACCCATCGCTGTCCGCTCGGCTGCCCCTATTGCTCGAACCCCCTCGCGCTCGACGCGAGAGAGGACGAACTCGACACCGCGACATGGGCGCGGGTGTTCCGCGAAGCGGCGCAGCTTGGCGCCCTGCAGGTGCATTTGTCGGGCGGCGAGCCCGGTGCGCGCCGCGATCTCGTGGACGTTACCGCCGGGGCCCATGCGGCCGGCCTTTACACCAATCTGATCACCTCCGCGGTCGGGATCACCGAGAAGAGGCTCGGCGCATTGGCTGAGGCCGGGCTCGACCATGTACAGATATCGATCCAAGACAGCGACGCTCAATCCGCCGACCACATCGCCGGCTATGCCGGCGCATTTGCCAGGAAGCGGGCACTCGCGGTCGAGGTCGTGCGGCACAAGCTCCTCCTCACCGTCAATGCGGTCGTGCATCGTGCCAACATCGACAGGATCGCCGAGATGGTCGATCTCGCGCTCGCGCTTGGCGCGAGCCGCATCGAGATTGCGCACGTGCAATATTACGGCTGGGCGCTGAGGAACCGGGCCGCGCTGATGCCGTCGCGCGAGCAGGTCCAGCGCGCGGCGGCGGCGGTGGACAAGCTGCGCTCGCGTCATCACGGCCGTATCGTCATCGATGCCGTGGTGCCGGACTACTACGCCCGCTATCCAAAGCCGTGCGTCGGCGGTTGGGGCCGCCGCTCGCTCAACGTGACGCCGGCGGGCAAGGTGCTGCCCTGTCACGCCGCCGAGTCGATTACCGGCCTCGAATTCTGGAACGTGCGCGAGCGTTCGCTCGCCGATATCTGGGCGAACTCGCCGGCTTTCAACGCCTTCCGCGGCACCGCATGGATGAAGGAGCCGTGCGCAAGCTGCCCGCGCCGGGCTCACCGGCGATGCCGCCGCAACGGACCCGGTGTGCCACCTCGCTCCCGACCACACTCAGGTCGAGGAGCTCGCGGCCCTTCGAACCGATACTGCCTACGACTACCGCCGCATGCGAGCCGGTCAGGAGGCGTCGATAATGGCATGATCGACGCACTCACGAGGGCCGCAGCCGTTCTTTCGTGGTGAGGTGCTCGTTGCTGAGCTTGAAAGCTCGTCCGAGGTGGAAGGTTGCGCCCACTGTGGGTGCGCGCGGGGGATGATTGGATATGGATAAGGTGCACGCTGAACGCGGGCGCTCGATGCGGGGACGCACATGCGCACGCCCAACGAGCCGGCCGCAAGGACGCCTGATTCAGCACTGAAGCGGGCGTGTCAGATCAAAACTCGGCCCGGCAGGTAGCCGTTGATCTCCAGCCCGTATTAGAACCCTACATAGATCGACTTCGGTGTCCAGCGCAACCCCGCGTCGCGGTCGGCTGTGCTAAATGCGGGCAGATCCAAAAAAACAGCACCCCGAAGCTGTGAAAACCCGGACCATTGCTGGCGTCGCGTCGGGCATCGATCTGAACGCTTGGGTCGCTCGGTAGGTGACCAGGCTCCTGATGCTCTTGCCCGCACGCCTGCACCCAATGCGGCGTGCACATGTACGGCCGCATCGAGAACACGAAGCATCCGTTCTACGGGTTCGATTTCATCCACACGGAGCTTTCGAAGGAGCAGGGTTGGGCCGCCCCCGAGTTCGCCGCATTCGTCTCATCGGTCATCGAATCCGGGACCCCGCCCGATCAGATGCCGGCCGTTCGGGCTCGGCTGAGAGAACTTAATCTCGAGCCCTACGACTGCCTGTCGCCGGCCCCTGTCGCCGGCCTTGATGGATGCGATCGCCACGCACGTGGCAAAGGCATCAGGGAAGCTCGCGGCCTAACGCTGCTCTCGAGGTCGTTCACCAGGCGCTCGTCCGCCGTTCGACATGAGCGTGGAGGTCGGACTTGAACGCCTGGGGCGCGCGGCGTGCACGTCACTCGCGCAACAGGCGGGTGACCTTTTGCGCTGCTCCGTCTGCGAGGGCGGGCGACCTAATCATGAGCGTGCCAGCTGGAATGGGCTGAGCGTTTTTAGTTGCGAGAGGGTGGGGGTGGTTGGAGAAATCTCTCAGCAGCGCGCAGATCACTGCCTCGCTCAGCTTGTTACGCGAGCCATGCAGTCGTCCCGCAGGGTTGCCTTCGTCCTTCCCATTAACGAACACCAACACGTTTCACTCGCCAGCCTCGTCGATGCACCTGACCCCCCAATGCCTCGATCAGGCGTCCGCAGTCGGCTCGTTACAGAGTGAATAATCGCGCGAGCTTCACGCGCGACAGCATTGGTGAGAAGAACGATTACACCAACTGCCGAGATTTGTCAGGTGCCAAGCTCGCCGAGCTTCCGCTTGACTCCTCTCACCGGATCGACGTGAGCAAACGGCAATGTCTGCCGGCTGGAGTTGATACCGTCCAGAACACTAGTTGGCCCAGATTTCGTTCGGATCGAATTTGTAATTGACACCCACGCGAACGATCTGGTCCGTGACGTGGGAATTGAAGTTGATTCCAAGCGGCGTCGAATTTGTTGGCAGACTCGCGGTCGTCGAAACTTTACCGAAGTCCAAGTAAAGGTATTCGACCTTGCCAGTCCAATTGCCGCCCAGACGAACTTCGACGCCGGCGCCGATCGCCCAGCCCACCTTTGTCGTATGGCTGATGAAGCTGGCGCTGACAGGGTTGATGCTGGCGGTGACAAAGGGGATGTCAATTGGGATGTCGACGGGCACTTGAGTAGAGTCGTTATTGTCGTCGACATCGCTGACGACGCCTTGCGTGACGCTGTGCGTGACGCCCTGAGTGACAGTGAGGCTCGAACCGCCAATGGTGCCAGAAGTCTTGATCCTGCCGACGGCGAGACCCCCCGTGGCATAGACCAATGAGTCCGGTGTGGGAGTTGCGCCGAGACGCGCGCGCAGCGTCCTGAACCACTCCAATCTTTGCCCCATGCTTGCGGTCACTGGTGCGTCGAGGCCAAAGGCGCTGGCCGCTGAATTGCAAGTCGCGCCGGCGCAATTGAAGGTCGCTACCTGCCCCCGCTGCTGTGCCTGCTGGGCGTCCCCTTCGATACCCACGACCCACGGGCCCGACTGCCAACTGAAGCCGGCTTGCCCACCGAAAATCATTCCTTTGAGTGCGGCTGAGGTGATGGTCGCGAGTAGCGGCGCCCCAGTTGTAGCATCGCTGAACACAGTATCGGTACTGGACTTGCCCCAGCCGTAGCCGACGTTGATGCCGAGATAGGGCCCAGCCCAGGTCCATGCTGCGAGCGTCGGTGCCTTGTAGAGCGTTCCCTTCAAGCCCTTCGGCGCGTCGTAGACCGTTCCGAGCGGGTCGAACCTATAGTTGAGCCCTACCCGAACGATGCTTTCCGTGACGTGGGAATTGAAGTCGACTGCAAGCAGCGTCAAGTTTGCTGGCAGGCTCACGCCGGTCGAAACATTACCGAAGTCGAGGTAAAGGTATTCGATCTTGCCAGTCCATTTGCCTCCCAGACGGACTTCGGCGCCAGCG
>VAZQ01000287.1:0-10483 GCA_005883115.1 Alphaproteobacteria bacterium
CGTTCTGGGCCTTGCACGCTGGCCGACGCCCGTTCCTGTTGGTGCGCATGCGTATTGTGGCGGCGTTGCGGGAGCTTTTCGCGGCGCGCGATTTCGTCGAGGTCGAGACTGCCACGCTGGTCCTTTCGCCAGGTAACGAAACTCATCTCCATGCATTCGCGACCGAGTTGGTCGCGCCAACCGGCGTGCGAGCGCGCCTTTATCTGCGCACGTCTCCGGAATTCGCGTGCAAGGACGGATCGTCGAGTTCGCCCGCGCCTTTCGCAATCGCGAGCGCGGTGCACTACATCATCCCGAATTCACGATGCTTGAGTGGTATCGGGTCGAGGAGCCTTGCGAGGTCCTGATGCAGGACTGCGCTGCCGTGCTTGCCGTCGCGGCCAAGACAGCGGGCACGACGCAGTTCTCCCTCCGCGGTCGCGCCATCGATCCCTTCGCCGCTCCCGAGCGGCTCACGGTGGCGCAGGCATTTTCGCGGTACGCGGGGACCGACCTCCTTGCACTCCTGCCGCCGCAGCCTGCCGCTGTGTTTGCCGCGGCAGCCAATGCTGCCGGCGTTCGCACCGCGCCAGACGATACCTGGGGCGACGTCTTCAGCCGCGTGCTCGTGGAAAAGATTGAGCCTCATTTGGGATTAGGGCAAGCGACAATCCTTTACGACTATCCCGCCATCCAATCCCCGCTGGCCAGGCCCAAGGCGTCCGATCCGCGGCTCGCCGACCGCTTTGAGCTCTACGCTTGTGGTATCGAGCTTGCCAACGGATGTGCTGAGCTCACCGATGCCGCCGAGCAGCGCAAGCGGCTCGAGGAGCAGATGCTGGAGAAAGAGCGCGTCTATGGCGAGCGGTATCCGATTGACGAGGATTTTCTGACCGCTCTCTCGATGATGCCGGACGCCTGCGGGGTCGCGCTGGGGTTGGACCGGCTGGTCATGCTCGCAGCCGGCGCCACTCACATCGATGATGTAGTCTGGACCCCTAGCTCAGCCATCTGAATCGATCGCCACAGCGAGAGGAAACCAATGTTGGTACTCTATCATAACGATATGTCGCTTTGTGCGCAGAAGGTGAGGCTGTGTCTCGCCGAAAAAGGCCTCGCATGGGAAAGCCGGCATCTAGTGCTGCGCGCAGGCGAGCACCAGCAGGACTGGTACCGAAAGCTCAATCGGCGCGCGGTGGTTCCGACCCTCATTGACCGCGACAGAGTCATTCCGGAATCGAATGTCATTCTTGAGTATCTCAATGAAGCCTATCCCGATCCGCCGCTTGCACCCAAGCATCCTTATGATCGGTCCAAAGTACGGTTATGGACAAAACAACTCGACGAAGATGTCCACGACGCCTCCGCCGCCGTCCTCAGCTTCGGCATTGCGTTCCGGCATCAGTACATCGAGCGCGGAGAGCTCGGGCAAAAGATGTTGGAAGCAATACCCAACGCCTTCAAACGCGAACGCCGACGCGAAGTAATTGAACAGGGTACTCACTCGAAACACTTCATTATTGCAGTCGAGCGAATGGTCCTGCTCCTCGATGAGATGGAAGAAGCGCTCGTTGAGCACCAATGGCTCGCCGGCGACGAGTACAGTTTGGCGGATGTCGCCTTCACCCCCTATCTCGCGCGGCTGGAACACCTGAACATTATCGGCATGGTTAGACAGCGACATCGCGTTACCGACTGGTACGGACGTTGCAAGGCGCGCCGGAGCTTTCATGAAGCCATGGTCAAGTGGGAGAATGCCGAATACCTTGAACTCATGCGGCGCCGTGGCGCCGAGGCTTGGCCACAGATTGAGGCGATCAGCCGTGCGCGTCGATCTGCGCTGGCGCCTTCGGCCTGAAAGGAACGGCATGCCCGCTTATCGCCCGATGCTTTGCATGTTGCTGGCGACTGCCCTTATTGGTGGCGCACAGCCGGCACGGACGCAGACCTACCCGACGCAGACGATCACGTTGCAAGTCGCATTCGCCGCCGGCGGCATCGCCGACGTTGTCGCCCGCCTTGTCGGGCAGAAACTCAGCCAGCGCCTCGGACACACCGTAGTGGTAGAAAATCGCGGTGGTGCAGGCGGCAACCTCGCGGCCAAGTCGGTGAGTGGTGCCGCGCCTGACGGCCATAGCATCCTTGTCACGACCACATCGCTCGCAGTTAACGAGACCGCCACGCGCAACAAGGGCTTCTCAGCCGAGGATCTGCGCGCGATCGCGATCGTGGCATTCAGCCCGGACATCCTTGCCGTTCATCCCAGCAATCCGGCGAAGGATTTGCGAGAGTTCATCAAGAATCCGAAGAGCTTCACCTATGGCAGCGCTGGGGTCGGCACCGGTCCACATATCGGCGCGGAATATTTTTTCCGCGAGGTCGCCAAGGTTCAAGCCGTGCACGTGCCGTTCACTGGCGGCGCGCCGGCGGTTGCCGCCGGCGTCGGTAACCACGTCGATGCGGTCGTGCTATCGCTGCCGACCGTTGTGCCGGCGATCAGGCAAGGGCTTCTCCGTGGCCTCGGGCTTGCGAGCGCGACGCGCAACTCGGCAGTGCCGGACGTGCCGACCTATGGGGAGATGGGATTCCCTAACGTCTACTCGGGCTCATGGGTCGGGTTCTTCGCCCCGGCGAAAACGCCCGATGCGGTCGTCGCGAAGCTCAACGTTGAGATCAACGCGATCATGCGTGAGAGAGAGGCGCAGCAAAAGCTCGAGACGGTCGGCTTCGATGTGATAATCAAGAATGTGGCTGAGTCCAAGGACTACTTCAGGAGTGAAGCGGCGAGATGGGGTGAAATGATCCGCGCGATCGGCTATTCGAGCGACTGAGCATACGGCGGAGAAGGCGGAGAGCAGAGCGCGTTAGCGGCTCACCACCACATTCAGGATCGCCGTCCGTCCCTCTTGAGTAGCGGTGAGCGCGCTCTGCAGCGCCAGATCCAGCTCGGCGCGGTATTCGACCCGTTCGCCATGGAAGCCGAAGTGGCTTCCCAATTTTTCGTACTCGGGCCCGTCGATCGTCACACCGAAATGCATGTCTTTATTGGCGGAGACTCCATCAGGGTAGTGATGGATGTGGCCCTTGCGCATGGCTTCATATTTCTTGTTGTTGAGGATGATGATCATGATGGGCAGGTCGTGCCGCTTGGAGGCACCGAGCGCCTGGACGATAGGATTGTAAAGAAACGAGCCATCGCCGATGAGCAGCGCCACCGGTCGCTCGGGCGCCGCGAGCTTGATCCCGAGCGCGGTTCCAATGCCCTGGCCGAGCCCACCAGACCCGCGGAAGAAGCTCTGCGGGGTGGTCTGCGGCAGGTGCTGGCGGATCAGCGGGGAATGGGTAATCGTCTCGTCCACATAGATGGTATTGGCGGGCATGGTTTCGCCGAGCACGCCTAAAAGCGAGAGCGGGTCAATTGCACTTCCATTCTGTGCCTTCTCGCGCTCGGTGCGAAGGGCAGCAACATAGTCCTGATGCTCGCGCGTCCAGCGCTGGCGCCGTGCCTTTACTGTGCCGGTCTCGACCTTCATCGACTTTGCCGCCGCGCTCAGCAGTGTCAGGGATTCGGCGATATCGCCTTCGAGATAAAAATCCGCGTGCAGGTTTTGATAGACCATGTGCTCCTTGAGCGGATGATCGTGGATCGCGACGATCTTGCCGCGCGTCGGCCGCCGGCGTGGCGGATACCAAGGCGCGCGCGCGCCGACCAGAAGCACAAGATCGGTATCGTCGAGCGCCTTATACCTGCCCGTCCCAAGGTAGAGCGGGTGATTGGTCGGGAAGTTCGCGTAGGCGTTCACCCGGCCGTTGATCACCGGTATGGCGAGGAGGTCGGCGAACTCCTGCAACGCTGAAAACGCCTTGGGATCCCGACCGGCGGTCTCCGTGACGATGACGGGGCTCTTGGCGTCATGCACGAGCTCCGCAATTTTTTCGATGTCCTGCGGCCTCGGTTGCAGCGTGGGTGCTGCTGGGATCTCGCGCGCGGTCTCGGGCGGCGTCCAGTCGTGCAGCATGTGCTCGAGCGGGACGTTGAGATAGATCGGTCCTTTCGGCACGCGCTGCGCCATTTCGCCGGCGCGGATCACGCTCTCGTAGAGGGTATAGGGGCTGGTCACGGCGCGAGCCCATTTCGCAAAGGGCTCGACGAAGCGTTCGATCCCGCCGACGGAAAGACCGCCATACCACTGCTGTTCGATGTCGAGATCGGGGTCTTCACCCAACGTCTGCGACTCGCCCGACATGATCACCATTGGCACTTCGTTCTGCAGGGCACCATGGATGCCCATGCTTCCTTGCAGGACGCCGACGCCGGCGTGTAGCAGTACTGCTTGCGGTCGGCCCGTGATCAGTGTGTAGCCGCCCGCCATGTTGACCGCGAGCGTCTCATGCCAGGACTCGAGGAAGGTCGGGCCCGCTCGGTTCTCGAGCTGCTGCCGTGCCAGCGCCTCCCAGACCGGCGACCATTCCGACCCCGGCGAGGACATAATGTAGTCGACCTTGAGTTTGCGAAATGCCTCGAGGATCGCTTCCCCCCCGTCGAGATAATTTTTCATCTTGAACTCGCTCCTGAATGATTGGTGCATACGACACGGATTTTTGCACCTTCGCAAGCAGGGAACGTGCCCGCGGGATCACGTTGGTTGCTCTCGCTCGCACCGACGCAGCGCATGCGGATTGACATTTGATTGGTCCAGCACCATCAGCGGGCTTGGCCGCGAACCCGCAAAGATAATAGCTGCTGGGAGACTGCAGATGAGAGCAAAACGCAAGGCCTTACGCCGCGCCGATGATCTCCTGGCGGCCGGCTTGATCCCGCTTGAACGACGCGCCGCGATCGAAGCGGTTGCCGCGCGCTATGCGCTCGCGCTAACCGCCGACATTGCCGAGCTCATCGATACGGCCGATGCGCATGACCCCATCGCGCGCCAGTTCGTCCCGGACGATGCCGAGCTCGAAAGCCGGCCCGAGGAGATGGTGGACCCTATCGGGGACGACGCGCATAGCCCGGTCAAGGGCATTGTGCACCGCTATCCCGACCGGGTGCTGCTCAAGCCCGTCCATGTCTGCGCAGCCTATTGCCGCTTTTGTTTCCGCCGTGAGGCGGTTGGACGCGCGCGCCCCCTTTCGCGCGCGCAGCTCGACGCCGCCGTCGCGTACATCCGCGCACATAATGACATCTGGGAGGTGATCCTCACAGGCGGCGATCCGCTGGTGCTCTCCCCGCGCCGGCTCGGACAGCTCGTGCAAGCGCTTGGTACGATCGAGCATCTCAAGATCATCCGCGTGCACAGCCGGATACCGGTGGTGGCGCCTTCGCGCGTGACGGCCGCGATGGTGGGCGCGCTCAAGGCGCCGGGTAAGGCGACCTACGTGGTGCTCCATGCCAATCACGCTCGTGAACTCACGGCGAACGCGCGCGCAGCCTGCGCGCGCATGATCGACGCCGGCATTCCTATGTTGAGCCAGAGCGTGCTGTTGCGCGGCGTCAACGATGACGCCGCCGTGCTCGGCGAATTGATGCGCGCCTTGGTCGAATGCCGGATCAAACCGTATTACCTGCATCACGGCGATCTCGCCCCCGGCACTGCGCATTGGCGAACGAGTATCGAAGAAGGCCAGGGCTTGATGCGCGCGCTGCGTGGCCGCCTCTCCGGGTTATGCCAACCGACTTATGTGCTCGACATTCCTGGAGGCTATGGCAAGTCGCCGATTGGCCCGAGTTATGTTGCCCGTGTTGCCGGCGAAAACGGTGCCGCGCGGTACGAGGTCGAGGATTTTCGGGGGCGCCATCACACCTATCCGCCGGGGCCCGCAACGTCGGTCTCCGTTTCACCACGGTTGCCGGTTGACGGGGCGGCTCAGTAGGAAAGCGCCGAACTGCACTCCCGCTTCGAAACCCGTTACCACCGGCCGCCGCCGCACCACATTTCGCAGGTGTTGCGTCGGGAGAGATTATAAAACAGCGCAACGACGCAACGGCCATTCCAGTCGCCCGCGAGAAGCCTGATCCGCTCGCCCGCCACCCAAGCGAAGCAGGCTGGCGTGAGTGCCGTAAACCGTGCGCCATTGATGATGAAATTACCACTGTAAGGAGGCTGTACGACTTCGATCACGTGCCGCTCGGCCGGCAGATAAAACCGCTGATAGGACCGGCGGGGTTGGTATTCCATACCATCCGCAAGGGCAGCCCCGCATAGCAGCGAGCCCAACGCGAACGCCGAGATCGCTTTGAACATTCAACGCCCCCCCGTTGTCGGTGCGGAAAGGATAGAGGCGATCTTCAACTCTGCCAAGAAACCAGCCTGCGGCCGTGAAAAAATTACGGCCCGCGCGGATTTTGCAACGGATTGCGCTCGGACAATGGATTTTGTGGAATGCTCGAGCTCCATCCGGCCGTCATGTGGCTCTATGCTCATCATCTCGATCATCCTGGAAGCTCTCGTTGCGGTGCTAGCTGTCTTGGCAGCACGAACAGGCAAGCCGTACGTTTACGGGCTTGCATTTACGTTTGCGGCCTACGTGTTCTATGATCTCGCCCGCCTCCTGCAATGGGATGTTCAGGGAGGGCTCCTGTCCGGGCTCTTCCTGGTCGCGACCGTCGCCGCGCTGGTCGCGGTATGGGGATTGTATCGCCAATAGGAAAAGACCCGAAGGAGCTCAGTTATGTCGAAACTCGCCTGGATCGGCTTCTTTGCAATCTTAACCGCGGCGCCTGCCAGCGCGCAGACCGCGATACCCGACCTTCGGGGCACCTGGAAAGGCAACAGCGAGTCGATCATCCTCGGCGCGGGGAATCCGCATCATGCCGCGGCCCCCTCGGACCAGCCACGGCTCAACAGCGTCGCATTCACCGTGACCATCGACAAGCAAGACGGCCGCCGGTTCTCCGGCACGTTTTCCTCCTCGCGCGGCAACGACAAGTTCGTGGCCGTGATCTCGCGCAACAACACGATTTTGCTGGTCGACGACGATGGCTATACGGTCGGCACGATCTTGGCGCCGAACCGCATGGAATGGTGCTACATGCACCTGTCGCAGGCAGCAGTAGTCGCCCTGTCGGTCCGGCAGGCGAGCGGCCCGGGTCCTTCAAAAGGACCAATGGAGGTGAGGGTTGGCGCGCCATGGTCGATGAAGATGGGCACTACTCGTTCGCCGTGGCGCTATGATGCCGCAATCCGCCACGTGCTCCAATCGGCTAATCTGCGGCGGCCTGCGATTCTGCACTACGCCTCATCGGCGGCTGTGTCCCCGATTTCGCAGGGTGGTCCGGTTACCCCTCGATAGCGGTCCTGTCTCCCAATCCCGGGATCGACGTGATGTGCCAAACGCTTCACTTCGCAATGCAAGAAAAACAGCAACCTTTCTCGCGAGATGACGCTTCGCTCAGCCTAAGCTGTCAGCCGTCGTGGGTCGCATAATCGACAGGTTAGCACACCCTCGTTGTTGGTCTCGATCTGGAAGGTTTCGGACAAGCCCGCCTTTCCAGACGACGTTAGTTGGAGTGCACGGCTGTCCGACACACATTTGAGCCATCCGAGCTCCAATAAACGATGCAGAATCCGAGCTCCGACGAGTCCCTTGAGGTGATAACGACGCTCGCTCCAGTCGAGACAAGGCTGGCAGAAAATCCGCCGAGTCCGCGGCCTCAGATCAGCGCCGAACGCGGAAAGGAAATGCCCACCCGAAGACGTGACCTCACCGCCTTCATCGGTGAGCACGATGTGCCCCATGGCCACCAGTGCATCGGTAACAGCGACTCCTACCTGGCCAGCCAGGTGATCGTAGCAACTTCGGGCAAAACGGAGTGCATCGTCGTTTGCTGACCGCGGCTGACGGCGTGGTGGCACCTCTATGGCGGCGACGACCTTCATGCTCTCCAGCATTGTCGCGACCAGCGGCGACGCGATCCGATAATAGCTGAAGCGGCGGTCGCGAATGACGGTCAAAAGCCGCGCGGCAACCAGCTTGCTCAGGTGGCCGCTCGCCGTCGAGCGAGAGACATTGGCGCAGTAAGCAAGCTCAGTGGCCGTCAGCGACTGACCGCCCATAAGGGCGTTAAGCATCGTCGCTCGCGCAGTGTCACCCACGAGAGCGGCCACCTCCACCAGATTTGCCGCCGCTACCATACCTAACCCTATCGCTGATACCGGAAGCATATCAATCGAAGACAGTTCGGCATGGGCCAAACTGTTCGCGCGAGACAATTGCGAACCCCGCAGCAAGAATGGCTGTAACAGGAGGAACGCATCATGGGAATGGCGGCGGTAATCTACAAGAAAGGCGCACCTGACAACTTCGTGTGGGAGGAGATCAAGGTCGGGTCTCCCGGGCGCGGCCAGGTACGTCTTCGCAGCACGGCCGTCGGCGTGAATTTCGCTGACACGTACCATCGAGCAGGTATCCCGCACCCGATGATCGTGGGCGATCCGCCGGTTGTCGTCGGTTTCGAAGGAGTTGGCGAGATCGAGGAGTTGGGTCTTGGCGTCACCGGGTTCTCTGTCGGCGAACGAGTTTGCACCTGCCTTCCCCCACTCGGCGCCTATAGTCAGGAGCGCCTTTACCCGGCTGACAAGTTGATCAAGGTTCCAAAGGACTTGCCATTGGATGACGTTCAACTGGCAGGACTAATCCTGAAGGGGATGACCGCGCAATATCTCCTGCATCGAACGCACAAGGTGCAACCGGGAGATTATGTTCTGATCCACGCGGCTGCTGGCGGCATGGGCCATATCCTTTGTCCTTGGGCGCGGCATCTCGGAGCCACTGTGATCGGTACCGTTAGTACCGACGCGAAGGCCGAGATCGCTCGAAATCTCGGTTGTCATTCCGTTATCAATTACTCGACCGAAGACTTCGTAGCTGTCACCCGTAAGATTACGGACGGAAAAGGCGTAGACGTTGTCTATGAGTCGATCGGTAAGGACACGCTGCAAAGGTCACTCGACTGCCTGCGGCTGGTCGGTATATGCGCAGCTTACGGCCAGGCGTCAGGCGTTCCCGATCCGATCAACCTCATCGAAGATCTGGGCGTTCGCGGGTCACTTTTTATCACCCGACCCGTGCTTTCGCATTACATGTCGAACCGAAGCGAAATCGACGACGGAGCAAAATCGCTGTTCGATGCCGTCGCACAGGGGGTGGTAGCGAGCAACGTTGTCAAAACCTTTCCGCTTCGGGAGGCTGCAGCCGCGCACAAATTCATCGGCGGACGCAAGACAACGGGTTCGATCGTCATGCTTCCATTCGAGTAAGCGGCCCCAACAAGGCTGGCGAAACGCCTTCAGCCGCTTTGGTGATGACGTCACGAACGCCACCCGAGGCACTCAATCCACAGAAAGGGAATATCATGTCGATCATACGCCACGAAATTAGAAAGATATCAGACGAGAATCGCGGTCAGCCGATCATCAGCCAGGCAGTCGTTCACGGCAACGTCGGCTATTTCGCCGGCATCACCCCCAACCCGATTGTCGGCGATATCAAAACGCAGACTGCTCAAGTGCTGCGACGCGTCGATGAGCTTCTCAACCTCGCGGGAACCGACAAATCACAGCTACTAAGCGCCCAGGTCTGGATCGCTGACATGCGTCTGTTCGAAGATCACAATTCTGTTTGGAACGAGTGGGTCGATCCGGCAAACCCTCCGGCGCGGGCTTGCCTCACGACCGACTTTTGGCGACCTGGGATGCTCGTTGAAGTTATGGTGGTTGCGGCCGTGCCATGAGCCATTGCAGTCTGAGAAGCTGACCAGTCAGCGCATGTGATGCCGGGATGTGTGCCTGACCGCGACCCGTCTGCTTGCCGTCTTCCTGCGTTCGATCAGCAAACAACGGGCACAGCCGATGCAGCTCCTGCGTCCTGGTTTCGGTCCATTTGGCGAACATGAACGCACGTGCGGCCCGCCAAAGAGTCGACATAGCGGCTGCAATGAGTCTGCACGGAAACTGCTGCCTGAGCGCTTCGCCTGATTCTTGTCAGATCGCAACTTAGCGAAGAATTGTGCGGGACTGGCGAGGCGCAGACCGCCGACCGAGCGATGGCAAGATAAAAGGCCGCGAGGTGCGGCGCGGTCGGGTGGCTGAGGAACGCAGACACATCAAGCACTTCACACGAGGTGCGAAATAACGCGACAGCCTGCGGATTCGTCCAACCCATTGAGCCAGCGCCAATTCACGCACCTCGTGGCAGATGTCACGCGCTTGCCCCGAAGCTCATATGGCTTCCGTTGCCACCGTCGTGCAGGTCGTGGCGTAGCACCGCGTGCACATCGGCCATTCTTTTGGCCGAAGTCCCGTGCGACAGTTCGTGCATGACGCGCACACGCAGATCCAGAGTCTACGACCGCACGGGCGACGAGCCAATCGATGTGTACGACTATGCACATTCGCGCGTACGTCGCCCGCGTCGACAAGTGCCGGCCGACCCGACCACGTGGACCGTGACCGACGACTGGCCCGAGGACGAGCCCGTGACCGAGGCCGAGATCGAGGTGTTCGAA
>VAZQ01000287.1:10554-10994 GCA_005883115.1 Alphaproteobacteria bacterium
GCTGAGAGGCAACCAGAACGCTCGGCAAAAGACGCTAGAGCAACGAGCGGTTGAGCTTCAATGACCGCGAAACAAACATTTCGTCCGAGTCGCGAACATCTCTCTTAGGGAGTTGGTGGTTGCTTCGTCCTACACACGTACCCGAACAAATAACACAACAAGGATTCGGTCGTCGCGGATGGTCGTCTTTCAATAGTGGAGAGATCGTCCCATTGGTAAAATTCAACCCGATTAGAGAACGCATTCTTCATCAAGAGCCCGCGATCAAAGCTGCGAAGGAGGATTCGTAGCTCGGCAGTGTCCTGCTTCTTGAACCTCACCAAATAGGGATTTGTTACCCGCTCTAAGTCGATGCTGGCATCTATGGCACCCCACAGGAATAATAGGGCAACCAACGGCGGCCCACCTTTGACAAGCTTCCTGTACACGATGTTGAGTTC
>VAZQ01000288.1 GCA_005883115.1 Alphaproteobacteria bacterium
CACCGAGAACCACGGCCTCGCCGCATAACCCGGCAAGCCGGCCTCGGCGATGGTCGGAAGATCGGGCATCGCCTTGGTCCGCATTGTCCCTGTCAACCCGAATGCCTTCACCTTGCCGTCGTGGATCGCTGGCATGGCAACGGCGAGGTCGACCATCATCATCGCCACCTGACCGGAGATCACGTCGGTCAGTGCGGCCACGCTGCCGCGGTAGGGTACGTGCTGCGCCTTGGCCCCGATCATCTTCAGAAACATCGCCATGAAGAGATGGTGCGGGGTGGCGGCACCCGAGGTGGCGTAGCTCAGCTCGCCATCCTTGTTCCTGATGAAGGCGATCAACTCTGGAAGTGTGGTGGCCGCCACCTGGGGATTGGCGACCAGCGCGAAATGCGCCGAGGCGACAAGCCCGATCGGTGCAAAATCCTTTACCGGCTCGTAGGGAAGGGACTTGTGAACGCTTGGGGCCATGGCGAGCGTCGTCACCGGCGCGAGCAAGATGGTGTGGCCGTCGGGCAGAGCGCGCGCGGCCGCTTGCGCTGCCACGATCGTCCCCGCGCCCGGGCGATTGTCGACAATGACAGGCCGCGCGAGCTTCTCCTGCAGTTCTTGCGCCAGCATGCGGGTGAGTATGTCGGTGCCGCCGCCGGCGGGAAACGGACAGAGAAAGGCCACCGCGCGTTGCGGGTAATCGCTGCCGGCCGTCTGTCCGCGCGCCAGCGGGATAATGGCGGCGCCACACCACAGCGTCAGAGCGAGCGCGAGGGCTCGTTTCATGCTTTTGGAACCGCGCTCGACAAACACCGTTGTGGAAACACGCCCCGCGGATGGTACCGCGGGGAAGGCGGCTAAAGCGAGCGCATTATGCTCCTGTTAGCTCGCGCCGCATTTACGCTTGCCGTCGCGGTATGCGACACTTCGCGACGAGAATTCTTGAACACCGACCCTCGCCGGGCGGCGGGAAGGACAGTGTGATGTCGAGATATTCCGCGTTGCTTATGCTTGCAGCCGCGTTTCTTGCAATGTCGCCGGCTCTGGCCCAGCAGGACGAGGCGGCCGATTATCCCAACCGTCCGGTCAAAATTGTCGTGAGTGTGCCGGCCGGCGGCGGGGTTGACACCGCCGCGCGGATTTTCGCGGCTTCCCTCCAGCAGCGCCTCGGTCAGCCGTTCGTGATCGAGAACCGCGGCGGCGGTGGCGGCAATATCGGCGCGGAGACAGTCTATGCCGCCGATCCCGACGGCTACACGCTGCTTGCCTCGCAGCCCGCGCCGATCACCAGCAACATCGCGCTCTACAAAAAGCTCAACTTCGATCCGGCCGCGCTCGAATCGGTTGCGATCATGACGAAATTCCCGAACGTGCTGCTGGTGCGCCAGGATTTTCCCGCGAAGACCGTCCAGGAGTTCATCGCTTACGCGAAAGCCAATCCGGGCAAGATCACCTACGCCTCGCAGGGGCCGGGCACTACTTCGCACCTGACTGCCGAACTTTTCATGAAGCTGACCGGCACCAAGATGTTGCATGTCCCTTATCGCGGGACAGGGCCGGCGCTCAATGATCTCGTCGCCGGCCACGTCGATTTCATCTTCATGGAGCTCGCCTCGGCCTACAAGTTGCACGAGGGCGGCAAGGCGAGGATTCTTGCGGTCGCGACCGACCGGCGGCTGGACATCCTGCCGCACGTTCCGACTTTGATCGAGGTCGGCGTGCCGGGCTTCATCTCGGACACCTGGAATGCGATCAGCGCGCCGCCAAAGACGGCGGCGCCAATCATCTTGAAGCTCAATCGCGCCATCAACGAGGTCATCGCCGAGCCCGAAGCCCAGGCGCGCTTCCGTGCCCTCAATGTGACCCCCGTCGGCGGCAGCCCGCAGGACATGGCGAAATTCAAGCGGGAAGAGACCGAGCGCTGGAGCAAAGTAATCCGCGACGCCGGTATTGAGCCGGAGTGAGGGTGACGACGCACTAAGCCAAAGACCGGCGGGGTTTCGTCGTACTTCTAGAGCCGTCATTCCGGGGAGCGCCGAAGGCTCCCCTCGCTGCGCTCGGGCCCCGGAATGACGGCCGAATGATTGGCGGAGCTGGATCGGAATCAGCTCTAGGCAATGATGTCGGGGGTGAGCTGGTCTTCGATATAAGAAATACGATCGCGCAGGACGAGCTTGCGCTTTTTCAGCCGCTGGACCTGCAACAGATCGGAGCCCGGCGAGTGCTGCAAAGCTGAGATCGCGACATCGAGATCGCGATGCTCCTGCTGCAAGCGCGCCAGTTGCTCCCGCAACTCGCGTTCCTCGTCCCTGGTCATTGCCACCGCTGGTGCTTGGGCGGCCGCGAAAGCGCCCGGTCCACGGCTGTGCGTCCAAACGCGCTCCGGCTTTCACCTACCGCGATTTGCGGCTCCTGACCACCATCTCAGTCGGCGACTGTCCACTGTCTCAGGGTAGATCTAGAGCGCCGATTGAGGACGCCGCCGGCCGACCCTGGAGAATGTCTGCTTCTCTTGAGGAGCGTCGCTCCTTATCCATTGGGATGCATGCCAGAATCCCAATAAACCCAACATTGTTGCGCTGCACAAGCAAACGCGCTTCGAAAACGCGCCGAAACGGTGTAGACTACCTAAGTCAGGCAAACGATCTGGCTGAGGAGAACCCCCCAACATGTCCCTAGAAGCCCACCTTGCGGAATTGGAACGGCGGCACCGGGCCCTGGAAGCCGAAATTGCCGAGGCCCGCGCGCATCCGTCGATCGACGATCTTCAGATCGTGCAATTGAAACGTCGCAAGTTGTTGGTGAAGGACGAAATCGCGCGCCTGCAGATGGACGGTCTCGTTCACTGAGGTTGCGTTGAGTAGCTGAGTTGCGACTCGGCCGCTGCTCCAAGCGCATCGAGGGCGGCGGCCGGTTCGGCAAAAAGAAATGGGGAGGGAACGATGCGCAGGCTGTTGCGGGCCGCGGCGGCTGCTGCGGTCGCGATGGTTGTTTGCGCCCCAGCGGCCGCGCAGGACTATCCGACCCGCAGCATCACCCTAATCGTGCCTTATCCGGCGGGCGGCGGCGTCGACGCCTTGGCGCGCGTCGTCGCGGAGAAGTTTTCAGTAGCGCTCGGCCAACAAGTCGTCGTCGACAATCGCGCGGGCGGCTCTGCCTTGGTCGGCACGCGTGCCGTAATCAAGAGTCCGCCCGACGGGTACACGCTGTTTCTCGGCCATACCGGGTCGATCGCGATCAACCCGAACCTCTATACGAATGCCGGCTTCGATCCCCGCAAGGACTTCGCGCCGATCGGCCTGATCGCGTCGATGCAGGTTGTCCTGCTGGCGCATCCCTCGTTCCCTGCGAGCACGATCGGAGAGGTGGTTGTCGTTGCGAAGCAATCGGGTGCCCAGCTCAATATCGGCACGCCGCCGGCCGGGACCGGCGGTTATCTCACCGCCGAACTGTTCAAGTCGGTCACCGGCATCGACGCTACGATCATCCCCTTCAAGGGCACGGCGCAGCTGATGAACGATCTCCTCGGCAATCACGTGCCGATTGCATTCGGCGTGTTGCCGCCGGCGCTCGGCAATCTGCAGGCCGGCACGCTGCGCGCGATCGCTGTGCTTGGCCCCACTCGGTTCAGCCTCCTGCCCGACGTGCCGACCGCAAACGAGTCCGGCCTGCCAGGATTCGAATCGGTTCTGCACTATGGGCTGCTTGCGCCTGCGAGCACGCCGCGGCCGATCATCGAGCGGCTCAATGGCGCGCTGCGCGCGCTGGTCGGCAGCGAGGAGGCCAAGCAACGTATCCTCGCCGAGGGCGGCGAGCCTCTGACGTCAACCCCCGAGGAGTACGCCAAGGATATCGACAACGAGGAGAGGAAATGGGGGACCCTGGTGCGCAAGCTCAATTTGAAGATCGAGTGATGCGCGCCGCTGCGTAAAAAAGACGGAAAAAGGCGGGCCGTTAGGCCCGCCTTGCCTCGAATCAGTCGCGGCAGTTGCGTTATTTGACCGGGCGCGCTTTTTTGTCGGAGCAGGGGCCCCAATAGCCGACTCCGAAATCCTCATTGGTCGGAATCCAGCATGACCCAGGTTGCTGAGCGGTGCTCGGATTCCGGGATTGTGCGCGCGGCGCGGCTTGACCGAACGTTTCATCCGCCGGCGGTGATGCCGGAGCAAATCCTTGTTCTTGCGCTGGCGGCCGCTGACGTTGCGTCTGCGCCATCGACGGTGTCGCCGTGCTCAACGCGAGAACCGATATAAGTCCGAGCACCAATGCAGGTTCCAACATTCTGCGAATCATTACATAGCTCCTTTGTTGGCTTGTCGCCCACGAAGCAACAGACGCATCTCGCGCGCGTTCCGCAGGGTGCAGTTTTGAAAGGGAGCTCTGCAGAGCAGGAATGGACATTCACGAGCGTTGCACGCGCAGCTCGCAGCGAATCGTTGATGCAAATTTTACATACGCCGCAGGACGCAGTTGTCACCGGTTGGAGGTACGAAGCTGCCGTCGCGACGAGTCAGCACGCCAATCTCTCGTGTGTGCCGTTACACCGTGCTCGGCGCCACCGCCTCCTGATGCCACAATAACAGGCGTCGGCGGATGAGCGTCATGCCCTTGACGAGCGCATATCCGATCACCGCGATTTCCACGATGCCGGCGAACACGCCGCGCGAATCGGCAAAGCGTGAGGCGGTATTCATAGCGCCGCCCAGCCCATAGCCGCCCATGAACATCTCGGTCACGACCGCGACGATAAGTGCGATCGGAAGCGCCACCTGCAGGCCGGTTATAACCTGAGGCAGCGCCGCTGGTACGGCGATCTGCCAGAGCAGTTCACGCTCGCCTGCACCCATATTGCGCGCCGACCACAACAGCTCGCGCTCGACCCCGCGAATGCCGACGACAGTCGCCGTGACCACCGGAAAGATGGCCTCGACCGCAATCATTGTGATTTTGGAAAGGTCGTAGACGCCGAGCCAAAGGATGACGATCGGCAGGAAGGCAATCTTGGGCATGGGGAAGCCGACCGAAATGATCGGATCGAAGAACCAGTTGATGAGCCGATTGCGGGAAATTCCCATTCCCAGTGCGATGCCGGCGAGGGCCCCGATCACAAAGCCGCTCAACGCGCGGTAGAGCGTCACACCGGTGTTGAGGAGGAGGTCGCCGGCGATCAGATCGTGCCAGATGCGCTCGAGCACCGCGCTGAGCGCCGGCAGCATATAGGGCGTGAACGCGCCCGAGCGCGCCGCAAGCTCCCAGGCGAGGGCAAGCGCAAAGATGGAAAACACCCGCGCAAAACCCCAAGCAGCGCTCCGCAGCCAACGCGAGGCCGAGGGCTCGCGCGCCAACCCAGCCAGCGGCCCGCCTGCGATGCCTATTCCTGCCACCGCAGCATCCTTTTCATGACGAGGAGGTAAATCCGGTCGGCCACGAAACCCAGCAATGCGACCGTCAGGACCACGGCGAACATCGCGTCATAGGTACCGCTCGCGCCGAGGAAGCCGATGAGATAACCCAAGCCCTCGCGCGCCGCGATCAGCTCGGAGCTGACCAAGAGAATGAAGGAGAGCGCGAGCGCGGTGCGGATGCCGTTGAGCAACTCGGGCATCGCGCTCGGTACGACCACGTCCCACAACATGCGCAGCCGATTCGCGCCCATGCTACGCGCGGACCAGACCAGCACCTGCTCGCTCGAGCGCGCGCCGTTGAACGCGCCGATCGTGACCGGCAGCATGCAGCCGAGAAAGATCAGCAGGATCTTCGAGCTGTTGCCGAATCCGAGCCACAGCACGGTTACCGGGATCAGGGCCGACTTCGGCATCGGGTAAAACATTTCCACCAACGGACTGAGCAGCACGTGCACGGGACGCCACCAGGCCATGAAGATTCCCAGGCCGGCCCCGATCACGATCGCCAAAGTGAGTCCAGCGCCCGTTCGCCATAGCGACGCCGCGCCGTTGCTGACGAGCTCGCCGTCCTTGAGGAGCTCGATCCAGGCTACGACCACGGTGCTCAGGGGCGGCAAGGCCAGGGTCGAGATCATGCCGCTGCGCGCGCCGGCTTCCCACGCCAGCGCGAGTAAAAGGAGCGGAACATAACGCAGCAGCCCTGCCTTCATGCCACTATCGCAATGCGCTAAAGAGCGACGGCTCAGTAATCATGCCCGCGCGTCCTGCGCTTTGATCGCTTCGATGCGCACCAGGTTCCAGATTTCGTCGACCTTTTCGATGAAATGTTGGTTCTTGAAGATCGCTGGATCGCTCTTGTCGAATTTAGTCTTGACGATCGCGATGATCCGACCCGGCCGCGCAGACATCACCGCTACGCGATCGGCGAGATAGACCGCCTCCTGCACGTCATGGGTGACGAAGAGCACGGTTTTCGGGGTGCGTTCCCAGATGCTCAGCAGCTCGGACTGCATGAGCC
>VAZQ01000694.1 GCA_005883115.1 Alphaproteobacteria bacterium
CGTTCAGCCTCAACCTCGACAATCCGACGGTTTCGACCGCCTCGGAGGCGTTCCGCAGGGCGGCTGATGGCGCGCCGGGCTGGAAAGGACAAGCGTGGACAACCACGATAGAGGTGCCGGTGACAACCCTCGATACGCTCGTTTTGCGGCACGGACCCGCCGCATTCATCAAGATTGACGTGGAGGGTTCCGAGGCAGATGCGTTGGCGGGATTGAGCTCCCCGTCCCCGGCGCTGTCGTTCGAATTCACCACCATCCAGCCCTGCGTGACGGCAACGTGCATCGAGCGTTGCGCCGAGCTTGGCTACACGCGTTATAACGCGGTGCTCGGCGAGAACCTCTCGTTCGTGCACGATGCCTGGATAGGCGCCGAGGCGATTGGGGCCTGGGTACGTGCGCTGCCGCAGAATGCGAATTCTGGCGACATCTACGCTCGTCTGCCGGCGCGATTATGACCGTGCCGACCGCGAGCGAACCAGCAGCGGGGCCTGTTGCGACGCACGACTTTCTGGGGCATCCGCGCGGTCTTGCTGTTCTGTTTGCGACCGAGGCATGGGAGCGTTTCTCCTATTTCGGCAATGCCGCCTTCGTGCTCTACATGACGAAATATCTTTTCGATGCCGGCCGTCCGGAGTCGGTGCTCGGTCTCGGCCCGGTCAGAGCGGCGCTCGAGCTCTTGTTTGGGCGCCTCGACGCGCAGCCACTCGCCTCGCAACTTTTCGGCTTCTATACGGGGCTCGCCTATTTCACGCCAATCCTGGGTGGTCTTATTGCCGACCGCCTGCTGGGACGGCGTCGCACGATCGTCATCGGTGGCCTGTTCATGGCGGCCGGCCATTTTATGATGGCATTCGAAGCCCTTTTTCTGCTGGCGCTGTTGATGCTGATTATTGGCATCGGCGCATTCAAGCCGAACATCTCGACCCAGGTCGGGACGCTTTATGCACCCGGCGATGCCCGGCGCGACCGTGCCTATGCGATCTTTTATCTCGGCATCAACGTCGGAGCATTCGCGGCCCCGCTCATATGCGGCACCCTCGCGGTTCAATATGGGTGGCACTACGGCTTTGCCGCGGCCGGCGTGGGGATGCTCATCAGCCTCGCGATCTATCTTTGTGGCACGCGAACCCTGCCGGCGGATGTCCCCGCACGCAGCGCCCCGATCGCGCGAGAGAAGAAACGGCTCGATGCTGCCGAGCGGCGGGCCGTGCTGGCGCTCATCGGCACGTGCGCCCTGGTCACGCTCTTCTGGGCCGCCTACGATCAGCAGAGCAATACTGTCCTGCTGTGGGCTGAAGATTTTACCGACCGCTCAATCGACCTCGGATTTTGGCATGGCCAGATCCCATCGCCGTCTTTTCTCGCTCTCAATCCCTTCATGATCTTTGTGGCGACGCCGCTGCTCGTCGGCCTATGGGCGCGGCAGGGCCGGCGCGGCACCGAGCCTTTCCCGATCAGCAAAATGGCCTTCGGTTGCCTCTGCGTCGCGCTGGCCAATCTGGTTATGGCGGGAGCGGCGGCATGGAGCGCAACCGGTAAAGCGAGCGCGCTGTGGCTTGTCGGGTATTTCATCCTTGCCACCATAGGTGAACTGCACCTTGCGCCTGTCGGACTGGCCTTGATCTCAAAACTAGCCCCCGCCCGCATGACATCCATCATGATGGGCGTCTGGTTTGCGACCACGCTGCCGGCCGACATCCTCGCAGGATTCCTCGGCGGTTATTGGAGCCGGATGGGGAAGGACAGTTTTTTTCTGATGATTGCACTCATCGCCGCGCTCGCGGGCGTCACGCTCTGGGGGATGAGCTACTTCGTGCAGAGATTAGGCGTCAGTAGTCATTCCTAAAGGATCGGAGATCTCCTGCTCTCTGATCGCTGATTACTGGCTACTGTGCGTGGAATCGGTCAGCTCGTATGATGGATTGAGCGAAGGCGAAGCCTATCGTTTCTCTGCCCGGCAGTGGGTTTCGCTATGCTCAATCCACTCCACGCGCTGCTGTTCAATGGGAGCGGTCTTATGATATGGCTTTGTACGCTCAGTCGGCAGTGGAACTGATACGAGGAGTGTGAGCCATGAAAGCCACGCGCTTTCTTCTCGTAGTTGCCATGATACTCAGCGCTGTACAGATCGCTGCCGCCGGCACCAAAAAACC
>VAZQ01000383.1:0-7561 GCA_005883115.1 Alphaproteobacteria bacterium
TGTTGGACGATCTGCGCGGCGCCGCCGGCTATCATTTCGATCCGCAGTGGTTTCAAGCCCAGCGCGAATTTCGCTTTCCGTTCTATGGCGCCGTCGCCCACGGTGGCGTCACACTTGAATTGCGCCACGCCCTCGAGCCGTGGCATGTGCTGGGCGAAGACGCCAGCGCGGCCACCACCACGCGCTCCGTCGACCCCTCCATCGAACGTCTGCAAGTACGGGTCGAGGGTTTTAATGCCGGGCGCCATGCGGTCGCGTGCAACGGACGACGCGTTCCGTTAAGCCCCACCGGCCGTTCCGGCGAATGTGTCGCCGGCATACGCTTCAAGGCTTGGAAGCTGTCGGCCGGACTGCACCCGACGGTCGATGTGCATGCCCCGCTCACCTTCGACATTTTCGATTCGTGGAGCGGCCGCTCGCTGGGCGGCTGCATCTACCATGTCGCGCATCCGGCCGGACGCAACTACGAGACGATGCCCATAAACGCGTATGAAGCGGAGGCGCGGCGGCTGGCGCGCTTCCAGGACCTCGGCCATACACCAGGCTTTTTCGAATTGGCGCAAGAAGAACGCACGCACGAATATCCGATGACCCTCGACCTGCGGCGGCCGGCTCATGTCTGAGCGCTATCGCCGGACGAGGCGAGGACGTGTTCGGAGCAAGCGACGTCGAGCCGCTGCTGCCGGGCTATCGCCCGCTGCCCGGCATTTTCGATGAGATGGTGGACCGCGGCGGGCGCGTACGCACGCATTGGCAGCCGCTGCCGGCGTCATTTTTGCATCCGGCGCCCGCGACTGAGTAGGCGCGGCCGCCGATCAGTGCTGTTGTCCCCGCGCGAAAGCGGGCCCATAACCAATGCTCGTGGTTATGGATTGCGGCTCTCGCCGCTATCGCGGCTCGGCCGGAAGGCCGAGCGGAGCCACTATTCCGCCGCCTGCTGGAACGTAAGCACCTCGTTGCGCGGATCGAGATCCACAATCTTGCCGTCCTTAATCACCCACGAAAGATGCGTGCCGCCTTGCAGCACGGTGATGTCGGCAATCGGGTCCTTGTTGAGCACGATCAGGTCGGCGAGCTTGCCCGGAGCGAGTTCGCCGAGCTGGCCTTCCAGGCCGACCGCATAAGCGTTGTCGCGGGTTGCGGCGACGATCGCCTCCATTGGCGTGTAGCCGCCATACTTGACGAAGATCTCGAGCTCCTTGGCGTGCAGATCGCCATGCGGCGTGAACGAATTGTTACCGGTATCGGTGCCGACCAGGAGCTTGATGCCGAGTTTGCGCGCTTTTTGCATCAGCTCGCAAAGGAGCTCGAAGTGCCGCTTCATCCGATTGATGTCGAGTTGTACCTGCTCGGCGCCGATCTTCTGACCGAGCTCGACGACCACCGCGAGGAACGTCGCCGTCGGAATGATTGGCATGCCGGCCTTGGCCACCGCTTCGAGATCGCGGTCGGTGGCGAGATCGGCGTGGATGATCCAATCGACGCGGGCTTCGGCGGCGGCGCGCGTCGAGCCGGCGCCGCGCGAATGGATGCCGACGCGCAAGTTACGCCGATGCGCCTCCGCCACGACCGCTGTAATTTCCTCTTTGGCGAGCATCTGCGATTCGCCCGAGCGGCTATCCGCCATCTTGATGAAATTGACGCCGTGTTTGCTCTGCCGCCTGACCTCGGTAACCATCTCGTCCGCGGTGTTGCAAAGCTTGCCCACGGAGTGATCGGGCGTTCCTTCCCACGACGGCTCATCGTCCTCGATGCAGCCATAGCTCACGATCATGCGCCCGGCGACGTACATGCGCGGCCCCGCCATGAGCCCGAGTTTGATGGCGTCACGCACGCCAACGTCGGTGAACCACGTGCCACCCGGGACCGAGATGCTGGTGACGCCGGAGCGCAGCACCTTCTGCACGTTGCGTGCCGACTTGAGCGTGGAGAATTCCGGCCGCGTCGTGCCTCTGCCTTTGCCCTCGCCCTTGATGACCGGATAGCCGTAGGAGACGTGGCAATGCGCATCGATGAGCCCGGGCATGATCCACTGTCCACCCGCGTCGATCACCTCGACACTCCTGCGATCCTCGAGCGCGACGTCGGGAGGAAGCGCGCCCACGCTTTTGATGCGGTTGCCCTCGATAACGATGGCGTCGTTGCGCAAAGACGGCCTGCCGGAGCCGTCGATCAGGGTGCCGTTGCGGACCACCAGGGTTTTGCTCATGGATCCCTCCCGCTCGCGCTTTCTCGTGAAGACGTTACCCCCAAACCGGCCGGCATCTCAACCGCAATGCACTTTATGGGTGCCTTCGCTGTCCGAAGGCAGCTGGGCTTTGCTTAATTCGGGGATACTGCGGCGGCCGTTGTGAGCTCAAATGGGATGGGCTTACTATCGCGCGCTGAAGAGGAAGGGCGCCATGGCGGAAAAACAATACGACCGGTCCACGCAGGATCTCGGAAACATCGTCAATCTCGGCCACGTCAACGTCTGCATCAGCGATCAGCACCTTGCGACGTACTACTACATCACCGGCCTTGGTCTCACGCGCGATCCCTTTCTCAATACCGGCGCCGGCAACATGTGGGTTAATGTCGGGGTGAGCCAGTTCCATCTGCCGACCGGCCAGCCCGACGTGCTTCGCGGCGTCACCGGCCTGGTCGTCCCGGACCGCGCGGCGTTGCTCGACCGTTTGACCCAGCTGCGCAAGCCGCTGGAAGGAACCGAGTTCGATTTCCGCGAAAGCAACGACTGCGTCGAGACCGTCTGCCCTTGGGGTAACCGCATCAACGTGCACGCGCCGGATGAGAGCCGTTTCGGGCGCATCGTGCTGGGCATGCCTTACATCGCGTTCGACGTGCGCCCTGGTACGGCAGAGCGCATCGCGCGTTTCTATCGTGAGGTCATGGGCGCGCTCGCGAGCGTCGACACTGCAGACGTTCGCAAAGCCCGCGTGCAAGTTGGCGAGAGACAATACTGGTATTTCCGCGAGACCGATGCGCCGGAAAAACCCTACGATCGGCACCACGCCCAGATCTATATCAGCAATTTCTCCGGTCCCTATCGGCGGCTGAAAGAGCTCGGTCTCCTAACAATGGAGGTGAACGAGCACGAGTATCGGTTCAAGGACGTCATCGATCTCGATACTCGCGAGGTGCTATTCACTGTGGAGCACGAGGTGCGCAGCCAGACCCATCCGCTCTATGGCAGGCCGCTGGTGAACCGCAATCCGGCGCAGTCGAACCGCAACTACCGGCCCGGCCACGACAGCATCTCTTGGGCCATGGCATGACCCGCGCATCGCGATCCCAGTAATGGCCGCGCGACGCGCTCTGGTGATCGGCGGCTCGCTCGGCGGGCTGTTCGCCGCACATCTCCTGCGCCGCGCCGGCTGGGATGCCCTTGTGTTCGAGCGCAATCCCGAGTCTCACGGGCCGCGGCGCCGGGCTGAGCACGCATCCGCAGCTCATCGATGTATTGCGGCGCGTCGGGGTCGATTTCGACGAGTCGATGGGGGTTAAGCTCGACACATTCATTTTCCTCGATCGCAGCGGCAAGACCTACCTCGAGGCAAAAACGGTGCGCGTCATGAGCTCGTGGGGACGGCTCTATCGCTCGTTGCGAGACTTGCTGCCGCCGCAAAGTTATCGCCTCGGCATGTCGCTTCGCCACGTCGAGCAAGACTCCGGGGTCAGCGCGATCTTTGCCGACGGCTCGCGGCTTGGCGCAGACCTGCTCGTCGCCGCCGATGGCGTGCGCTCCACGGTGCGCGAGCAATTCCTGCCGCAGGTTGTGCCGAACTATGCCGGCTACGTCGCCTGGCGGGCGATGCTGGACGAGCGCGAAATCCCGCCCGCCATTCGGGCGGAAGTTTTCGAGCGCTACACCTTCTGCCTTCCGGAAGGCGAGCTGTTTTTGGCCTATCCCGTCCCGGGGCGCAACAACGAGACGCAGGTCGGCCGCCGCGCCTACAACATCGTCTGGTATCGCCCGACCGCCCCGGATGCCTTGGTCGATCTTTGCACCGACGCGCAGGGCCAATACCACGGCACCGCGATCCCGCCACCGTTGATTCGGCCGGACGTCCTCGCCGCCATAAAGGCGACGGCGCGCGCGCTCGTAGCTCCTCAGGTCGCCGAAATTTTTTGCCGCGCGCAGCCGTTCTTTCAGCCGATCTTCGATCTCGAGTCCCCGCAGATCGTGTTTGGACGCGTGGCGTTGTTAGGCGACGCTGCTTTCGTGGCGCGGCCCCATGTGGGCGCCGGCGTCACGAAGGCGGGATTGGATGCGGTGAGCCTCGCCGACGCCACGGTAGGCCAGGACGTCGCGGCCGCCCTGCTGCAATATCAGCGCGAGCAGCAGCCCTTCGGGAGGGGGCTCGTCGCGCTCGGGCGCCAAGAGGGTGCCTATCTTTCCGCGCAGCTCAAGCCGCCCGATCAGCGAACCGCGGCTGAGCTCAAGCGGGACGTAAAAGACGTGCTGCTCTCACATCAATTGCGCAGCGAAAGCCTGCGGGACGTGCTCGCCGCTTCCCGTCGCGTGGTATAAGCGCCCGGTGCCTCGCGCGTGCAATCGGCGGGAATTATCGGCGATCATTCCGGGGCGCGCCGAAGGCGCGAGCCCGAATCCATAAACGCAGATAGAGGGTCGCCATCACGTAACGCCTACAGGGTGATCCGGTCGATCTCGGCCAGGTCTTCCGGCGATAGCGTCCAGCCGGCGGCGCGCACATTCTGCTCGACCTGCGCCGGCGTGGTGGCGCCGGCGATGACGCTCGCGACCACACTGTCACGCAACAACCAACCCAACGCCAGCTCGAGGAGCGTATGGTCGCGCGACGCGGCGAATGCCTCGAGCTCGCCGACGACGCGCCAGTTGCGCTCGCTGGCGAAGCGCTGCGCGTGACGCGCATTCTTCAACAGGCGCGATCCCGGAGGCAGCGCGGCGCCGCGTTTGTACTTGCCGGTCAGCATCCCGCTGGCGAGCGGGAAATACGGCAGTATTGATAATCCAAACGCTTTCGCGGTGGGGCCGAGCTCGCGCTCGATATCACGCACGAGCAGGCTGTACTCGTCCTGACAGGACACGAATGCGGTGAGGCCGTGCCGCCGTGCCATCTCCTGCGCCTCGACGATCTGCTGCGCAGATAGGTTCGAGCAGCCGATGAAGCGGACCTTGCCGGCCCGAACGAGATCGTCGAGCGCACGCAGCGTTTCCTCGATTGCCGTCTGCGGATCCGGTTGATGCAGCTGATAAAGATCGATCCAATCGGTATTGAGTCGTCTCAGGCTCGCCTCGACCGCACGCATGATATAGGAGCGCGAGGCGCCTTTGAGCCCGCCCGTGTCGTCCATCGGCATGCCGAATTTGGTCGCGAGCACGATCTGTTTGCGCTTGTCGCCGAGGACGCGCCCGAGTTCCTCCTCCGAGCCGCCCCTGTTGCCGTAGCTGTCGGCGGTGTCGATCAGGTTGATTCCAAGCTCGATCGCCTTGTGCACCACGCGGCTGGTCGCCGCTAAATCGATGCGGCCGCCGAAATTGTTGCCGCCGAGGCCGACGATGGAAACGTCGAGCGCGGAGGCGCCAAGCCTGCGCTTGCGCAGAGGCGTCCCGCTCACTGGGCCCTGGTGAGGCCGAGAATGTTCCGAGCCTCGTCGGGGGTTGCGATCTCGCGACCAAGCCCGCGCACGATGCTCGCCATGCGCTCCACCAGGACTGCATTGTTTTTCGCGAATTCGCCGGGCGCTATATAGGGATTATCCTCGTAGCCGACGCGAACATGTCCGCCGAGCGCGACGGCGAGCGCGAGGCTCGGCCATTGCTTTTGCGGGTTCATGACGCTGACGTTCCAGATGCAGTCGCGCGGAAGATTATCGACCATGAACTGCAGCGCTCGCTCGGTTGGCGGCGTCCAGGTGCCGCCGGGCCAGCCGATGAATAGGGTGACGTAAGTCTCATTCCTGAGGTAGCCCTGCCTGCGCACGAAGTCGAGGTGCCAGAACGCGCCGGTCGTGAAGCACTCGCACTCGAGCTTCACTTTATGCTCCTCGGCGGCCTTTGCGTAGGCGATGAGTTCCTCCACCGGATGAATCGCCATCATGCGCTTGGGCGGCAGCGACGGTTCGGGCTGAAAATATTCATCGTGCGCGTTGAAACACACTGCCATCATGTCGGGCCCGAGCTCCATGAGCTTGATTTTTTCTTCGATGCGCGCCGACGCCACGCCGAACTGCATGATCGGATCAACCTTGTTCATGATGGCGTCCTGCAGGCGCTTCCAGTCGTCCTGGTGGATGCGCGAGACCTGCCGGCCGTCCGCCTGGATCGTCTCCTCGAGGGTGCGACGGCCGTGGATGTGCGCGATCGCCGCGCCGGCATTCACGGCGTCGATATATTGCTGCGCAACACCGCGGATGTCCTCCTGCGGCGGGCACAGATGGTTGTGCGGATAGGACGTGCGCGAGTCGCAGGCGACGGTGATGATCAGCTTTTCCATCGGCACTCTCTTGCTGTCATGCGCCTTGCTGTCATGCGCGGGCTTGACCCGCGCATCGATCTTTTTCGCAAGAAAGATGGGTTGCCGGGTCAAGCCCGGCAACGACATTAGTCGTTATCATTCCACTTTAACAATCTGGTCCGAGCGAGCCGCTTGCACGATGGCGTCGAACACCGACATGCCGTGCAATACATCCTCAATTGGCACCGGGTAGGGCTTGCGCTCGCGGATCGCGCGAGCGAATGCGGTGAGCTCCGCGCTGAGCATGTCGAATCCGGCGTGTTCGTGCCGCTCGTCGGGCGGCGCTAGCACCGCTCCGGTCGGCGGCGCATCCGATGTCGGCACGAACCGTAGCGCCTGCAGGTTGGGCCTGGAAATCTCCGCCAGCCCCTTGCTGCCGTAGAGCGTGAAGGAAAAATTCGTCGCGGTCGCGACAGAGCAGAAGATGAGGCCCGTCGCGCCGCTCTCGAAGCGCAGCATCACCGTGGTTGTGTCATCACTGAGGCTCGGAATGGCGCGCGTAGTCACGCAGCGCACGTCGCGCACACGGCCGGCGAACTCGATCATGTGATCGAGCGCATGCACGCCGACGGCGGTCATCGCCCCGCCCGGCGCTTCCTCGGGCGCGGCGCGCCAATTGTCCGGAGCAATGAACTGAGCCGTGCTGGTGGTATGCTGCGCCACCATGGCGACAACGCGACCCAGCCACCCCTGGGCGAGCCGCCGCCGCACCTCCACGACCGAAGGATGAAAGCGCCGGCAGTAGCCGACGGCCAGCACGACGCCGGCCTTGCGCGCGGCGGCGACCGCGCGGTCGGCCGTGGCGCGATCGAGCGTGATCGGTTTCTCGACATGGATGTGCTTGCCCGCCGCGGCTGCTGCGACGATCTGCGATTCGTGCAGGCTGTGCGGCGTGGCGAGTACGACCGCGTCGATTTCGGGATCGGCCAGAATCTGCTCGTAGCTGTCGACCAAAGGAACTCCGTGGGCGCGGCTGAAATCGTGCGCGCTCGCTCGCGTGCGCGTGTGGCCGCGCACGAAGGAGAACTCGGCGCTCTTGCCCTGCATTGATGTGACCAGCG
>VAZQ01000383.1:7602-8241 GCA_005883115.1 Alphaproteobacteria bacterium
ACGGATCTGCATCGTTCGTGCTGCGTGAGTGTACTGAATCTTCAGCCCCGCCTGATCGACAATCGCCTTATACATGGGGACTTCGCGCGCGATTCGCGCACGGAAAACCTCCGGCCCCTCAGCGACGACCGGCAGGCCCGCCTTGACAAATTTCTGCCGGGTATCAGGACGGTTGAGGATCAGGGTGAGTTCCTTTGCCAGCCGGTCGACGACTGCCTGCGGCGTTCCGGCCGGCGCGAAAACGCCCTGGAACGTGTCCGAGATCGCCTCTTTCACCCCGAGCTCATCGAGCGAGGGAACGTCGGGGAGATCGGGCCAGCGCTCCCGGGAGGTGACGGCGATGGGACGCAGCTTGCCTGCATCGATCGCTCCCATCAATGATCCGATATTGGCTGTGTAGAGGTCGACTTGGCCGGCGAGCGCCGCCGTGGTGGCAGGGCCCGCGCCCGCGAAAGGAATGTGCTGCATGCTGATGCCGGTGCGCAGCTTGAGCACCTCGCCGGCGAGATAAGGCGTCGTGCCCGCGCCCGGGCTGGTCCAGTTGAGCTTGCCGGGATGGGCTTTCGCCTTGGCGATCAGCTCGGGCATAGTCTTGATGTCCGACTGCGCCGGCACAACGAAGACGTTAGGCGATGCCCC
>VAZQ01000383.1:8289-15083 GCA_005883115.1 Alphaproteobacteria bacterium
AGAGGCTTGGATTGACCACGTAGGCGCTCGAGCACACGAGGAGGGTATATCCGTCGCCACCGGCGCGCGCCGCCGCCGCAATTGCGATATTGCCGCCGGCGCCGCCGCGGTTCTCGACGATCACCGGCTTGCCCAGCGCCTCGCCGAGCGAGGTATTGATCAGCCGGGCCGCGATATCGGTTCCGCCGCCGGCGGGAAAGCACACGATCATGGTGATTTGCCGCTCGGGATATTCCGCGCGTGCGCCGTCACATGTCGCACTCGCTGCGGCGGCCAGCACCATTGCCGCCGCTAGTGTTCGTTGCAGGCACTGCGGGGCGCACGGCATGTTCGACATGGGGCTTTCCTCGCGGACGTGTTTTGTCCAATGATTATGGCAGCCCTTTCCACCGCCGTCATGCGGCGGGGTTTTGACCGCGCGCGCCGATCGCCACCTCGACAGATCAATGAGCGACAGCTTCGATACCATCATCATCGGCGGCGGCGCGGCAGGCTGCGTCCTGGCCAATCGGCTTTCGGCGCGATCGGGCGCGAGCGTGCTGCTGCTCGAAGCCGGCCTAGACACCCCGCCGGGCAAAGAGCCTCCCGACGTGCTCGATACCTACGCGACCTCTTACTACAACGACGCCTATTTCTGGCCCGGGCTCAAGGTGCATTGGCGCCGCAAGGACAATTCTCCGCCGATGAGCTTCCTGCAGGGGCGCATCATGGGCGGCGGCTCCTCTGTCATGGGCATGGTCGCGTATCGGGGAACACCCGACGATTATGCCGAATGGGAAGCGCACGGCGCCACCGGCTGGGGCTGGGCCGACGTGCTGCCTTACTACCGCAAGCTCGAGAATGACCTGGATTTTTCGAGTGAGCTGCACGGCCGCGATGGCCCGGTGCCGATCCGCCGCACCAAGACTGAAGACTGGGCGCCGCTGGCCAAGGCGGTGCATGCCTTCGCGCAAGAACGCCAGATCCCATTTATAGCGGACATGAATGCCGATTTTCGTGATGGCTACGGCGCTGTGCCCATGAGCAACTGGCCGCACAAGCGCGCCTCGGCGGCGATCTGCTATCTCGACACGGCGGTGCGCGCGCGCCGCAATCTCATGATCGTCAACGGCGCCACCGCGACCGGCTTCGTATTCGAGGACCGCCGTGTCACCGGCGTCAGGGTTCGCCTCGACGGACAGGAGAAAACATTGCGCGCGCGCGAGATCATCCTGGCTCTCGGCGGCCTGCATTCGCCGGCGTTTCTGATGCGCGCTGGGTTGGGGCCGGCGAGCCATCTGCGCGAGCTCGGCATCGAGGCGCGCGCAGATCTCCCTGGCATCGGCCAAAATCTCTCGAACCACGCCATTATATTCATCGGGCTACTGCAGCATCGCCATCACCGGCAGGCCGCCTCCGTGCGGCCGCATCCGATGACCGCATTGCGTTACTCCTCCGGCCTTCCCGGCGCGCCCGCGACCGACATGTACATCAACGTGCAGTGCAAGACTTCGTGGAGCGCGCTCGGTGCCCAAGTCGCCAACTTGGCGCCCACTCTGCTCAAGCCGATGGCGCGCGGCCGCGTGTCGCTCACGGCGGGCGATGCCGGCCGGCCCTGCGTCGAGTTTAACTTCCTTGGCCACGAGCTCGACCTGGCGCGCTTCAAGCAGGGCTTCCGCCGCGCGATCGACATTCTGTCACACGAGAAAGTACGGGCGATGAGCGGCGTGACTTTTCCGGTGAAGTTCGATGACCGCCTGCGGCGTCTCAACCGAATCACTGCGGCAAACCGGGTCAAGAGCACGCTCATCGCCGCGCTCATCGATGTCGTGCCGCCGCTCGCCGGCCCGATCTTCTCGACCTTGGCGGATCGGCGCGTCGATCTCGCCGCGCTCATCGAGGACGATGCGGCACTTGCCGAGCACATTCGCCACAACGTCGCGGGCATGTTCCATCCCGTGGGCACCTGCCGCATGGGAGCCACGAACGACCGCAATGCGGTCGTCGATCCCGCAGGACGCGTGCACGGGATCGGTGGGCTGCGCGTTGTCGATGCTTCGATCATGCCGACGGTACCGCGCGGCAATACCAATATTCCGACCATCATGGTGGCGGAGAAAATTTCCGCCGCCATATTGGACCAGGCGCGCGCGGCGGCATAACTAAGGTCATCGAAGAGGCGGTGCAACGGAGGAGGCCACCATTGTCTGACTTCGAGCGAGACACACGGCAGGGCGAGGCAAGCAGAGCGACCGCGCACCTGCCCGGGCTAACCATCGAGATCGTTCATCGCCAGTCGCCCGCCGGAGACGGCGAACACATCGCGGTCAATCTGCAGGCGGTGCCCTCGTTCGAGGCGTTCGGCCGTTATCTCGAGGCTGCTAACCCGTTTGCGTTTTGGGTGCAGGCCAGCCGCATGGTTTGGCTTCCTTGGCTCGAAGCCGCGCGCGTCGCCATGCTGCCGTTCGGCGGCGCGGCGTGGCTGCCGAAGGCCGGCTCGCAGGCGCCGCCACCGCAGGAGCCCCGTCGCGAGTAGCCGCGCTGCCTCGCAACCCTATGCCGGCTGTGCGGCGGGGGCCGAGCGCGCGCGGCTGATCGCTTGCCACACCCGCAGCGGCGTTGCCGGCATCTCGATGCGATCGATCCCGAGCGGCGACAGCGCATCGATGACCGCATTGATCACCGTTGGCGGCGCGCCGATGGTGCCAGACTCGCCGATGCCCTTGACGCCGAGCGGATTTGTCTTGCACGGCACTTCCTCGAGCTCCGCCTCCACGTTCGGCATCGTATCGGCGCGCGGCATCCCGTAATCCATGAAACTGCCGGAGATGAGCTGACCGGATTGCCGATCGTAGACCTGGTGCTCCAGCAGCGCTTGCCCAAGCCCTTGCACCACGCCGCCCTGTATTTGGCCGCGTACGATCAGCGGGTTGAGAACGCGGCCGAGGTCGTCAACGACGAAGTAGCGGTCAATGACCACCTCGCCCGTCTCCGGGTCCACCTCGAGCTCGCACGCGTGCGCGCCGTTGGGATGGCTCGGCGGGTTTGCGCTATAGCTGCCGCTCGCCTCGAGCCCGACGCCGAATTTGTCGGTGAGCGGCCCCATCGGCGCATAGGACGCCTTCGCGACGTCGGTGAGAGTGATCGCCTTATCGGTGCCGACGACGCGATACTGCCCGTCCTCGAACTCGAGATCGGCGGCGTCGGCCTCCATCATCGCGGCGGCGAGCTGCTTGCCTTTCGCTACGAGGGCATCACTCGCCACTTTGAGCGCATTGCCCCCGACCACGGCGCTGCGCGCGCCGTAAGTGCCGCGGCCGATCGGTACTTGGGCGGTATCGCCCTGCACGTAGCGAATGTCTTGGAGCGGAACGCCGAGCCATTCATGCACGAGCTGTGCGAATACCGTGGCGTGTCCTTGGCCGTGTGAATGCGTCCCGCCCAAAATGGTGAGCGTTCCACCGGGATCGAAGCGCAGCTCCATGCGTTCGTTGAAGATGCCGCCGAACTCGATGTAGTAGCTCACTGCGCGGCCGCGCAGCTTTCCGGCGTTTTGCGAGGCTTTCTTGCGCGCCGCATAGCCGTTCCAGTCGCTGAGCTCGATGCATTTGTCCATGAGCCGCTGGAACTCGCCGCTGTCGTAATTCCATAACGTCGGCGTCGCATAGGGAAGCTTGTTCGGTGCAATGAGATTGCGTCGCCTGATCTCGGCGGGATCGATCCCGATCACGCGTGCTGCGTGCTCTATGAGCCGCTCCATGAAATACGCCGCCTCGGGCCGTCCGGCGCCGCGGTAGGGTCCGGACTGGGAGGTATTGGTGAACAAGCCCTGCGAGAGGATGTGCATGGTCTGGAAGTCGTAGGCCTCAGGAATGAAGCGCACCGACATTGCTCCCGCCGCCAAACCCGCGCCGACGAAATAGGCGCCGAGCTGGAACAGACATCTTGCCCGCAGCGCCAGAATTTTGCCGTGCTCGTCGAGCGCAAGCTCGCCGTAGTAGACCATCTCGCGGCCGCAATGGTCGGTGAGCATGCTCTCCGAGCGGCTCGCTACCCATTTGACAGGGCGCCGCAGGCGGCGCGCCGCCCACAAGACCAGCGCGTCATCGGGAAAGGGATTGCCTTTCAGCCCGAAGCCGCCGCCGACGTCCGGCGCAATGACGCGGATGCCATTCTCCGGCACATGAAAAATGTGCGACATCTCCATGCGCACGCCATGTGGATTCTGCGACGTGGTGTAGAGCGTGTAGGTCTCCTCGGCGGCGTTGTAGTCGCCGATGGCCGCCCGCGGCTCCATGGCGACCGGCGAAAGCCGGTTGTTCTCGAGCCGCAGCTCCACAACGTGCTTGGCCTTGGCGAAGGCGGCATCGGTCGCCTCCTTGTTGCCGAACATCAGCCGGAAGCCGACATTGCCTTGCGGGCAATCCTCCCAAACCTTGGGTGACCCATCTTTGGCGGCGTCTTCGAGATTGACCACCGCCGGGACCGGCTCGTAGTCCACCTCGACCATCTCGGCGGCATCGCGCGCCTGGCTCAGCGTCTCCGCGACGACGAACGCGACGCGGTCGCCGACGAAGCGCACCTCGTCGGCAACGAGCACCGGCTGGAAGGTACGGTGACCCTTCGGCGCGCCGAAATCTTCGGGCATCAAATGCGCGGTAAAGCTGCCGAGCTTCTCGGCCAAGGCATCGGCGCCGGTGAGGACGCACAGCACCCCCGGCACGGCCTTGGCCCTGGTGACGTCGACACGCTTGATGCGGGCATGCGCATGCGGGGAGAGCAGCGTGACTCCGTAGCATTGCCCGGGCAAGCTGATGTCGTCGACATAGCGTCCTTGCCCGGTGAGGAACCGCCTGTCTTCCACTCTGCGCACAGCTTGTCCGATGCCGAACTTGGCCATGTTCGCTTAGCCTTCTGTTCACGATGCGATGGATTTCGGTCCGATGTTAGAGGAGACGCGCGCCTCATGCCAGCGCGCGCCAACACTCGGTGCGCTTCCTCTCCCCGTAAGGCCCGGAAACGGCTATTGATTGAGCCAGCGCCGCATGAAGCCGAGCAGTCCCTGCGGCATGAAAATCACCATGGCGATGAAAATCACCCCCACGGGAATGAGATAGTACTCGGTGAAGAAGCGCGAGAAGGCTTCGCGCAGCAGCAGGAAGAAACCGGCGCCGACGATCGGTCCCACCAATGTGCCGATGCCGCCCATGACGTTGAAAATGACTGTCTCGCCGGACACCAGAAAATAGACGAAATCCGGTGCGGCGAAGCGGTTCTGCAGCGCGTAGAGCACACCGGCAAGTCCTGCGAACAGGGCGGAGAGCATCACGGCCACGATCTTATAGCGCTCGACCGCATAGCCGATCGCGCGCGTGCGCGTCTCGTTCTCGCGGATCGATTGCAGCACCATGCCAAAGGGCGACCGGGTGATCCGCCGCAGAATCAGATATGACGCGGTGACTACCGCGAGCACAAACCAGTGCAGCGTCTCGGGAGAGAACGGCACCGAGAAGAGCCCAGGAATCGCGAGTGGCGGCCGGCGGAAGCTCAATCCGTTTTCGCCGCCGGTCACCTCGGTCCAGGTGAAGATGATGACGTAGAAGATCTGTGAGAAGATCAGCGTGGTGATGGCGAAGTAAATGTCACGCAGTCGCGTGCTGAAATACGCCACGAACAAGCCCACCGCCGCCGAACCGATGAGCCCATATACGATCGCCAGCCACAGATTGGGTGGTCTGACCATGAGCAGTGCCGCCGCCGCGCCGTACATGCCGAGACCGAAGAAGGCCGAATGCCCGAACGACACCATCCCGGTGTAACCGATAAGAATGTCGGAGGACATGGCCAGCAGTCCCCAGATCAGGATCTCGGTCACGAAGCGGCGCCAGAATTCCGACAGCACGAGCGGCGCCACGATCAACAGCGCCAGAACGATCGAGAAGCCGGTCCAGTAGACCGTGGCGGAGCGTTTGCTCATTTGGGCGTCGGAACGAAAAGGCCTGTCGGCCGAAATAGCAGAGTCAGAATGAGAACAACGAAAGAGACGATCACCGCCTGCGCCGGGCTCACCCAGATCGAGGCGTAAGCTTCCAGCAGGCTGACGAAGATCGAGGCTGCAATGGAGCCGCCCAAGCTTCCCATGCCGCCGACAACCACGACGATGAAGGCTTTCAGTATCCAGTCGACCCCCATGGCATGGTTGACGCCGACGAGCGGACCGAACAGCACCCCGCTCGCCGCGGCCATGCCGGCGCCGATGGCGAAGGCGCCGGTGTGGACCCAAGGGACCGGGATGCCCATGGCCTGCGCCATCACGCGGTCCTGCATGGTGGCGCGTATCCAGACGCCGTACTTGCCGTATTTGAGAAACAGCCAAAAGGCGCCGATGATGGCCGCCGAGAGCGCGGCGATCAGCAGCCGGTACCAGGGATATTCGAGATAGAAGAGCGTGAAATAACCGGTGAAAGGCTCCTGGATCTTGCGTGCCACGGGACCGAATTGCCAGAGCGCGTAGTTCTGCAGCACCAGCGAAATGCCAAACGTGGCCAGAATGGTCGTGAGGGGATCGCGGCCGAGCAATGGACGTAACGTCGTGATTTGAAGCGCGGCGCCGAGCAACGCGACCACAAGCGTGGCGATAACGAGCGCGAGCCAGAAGCTGCCTGAGGTCGCGATGACGACAACGCCGATATAGGCACCCAGCATGAACAGTTCTCCGTGGGCGAAGTTGACGACGTCCATGATGCCGAAGATCAGCGTCAACCCAGAGGCGATCAGCGCCAGGATCATGCCGGTGACGATGCCGTTCACCGTCT
>VAZQ01000384.1 GCA_005883115.1 Alphaproteobacteria bacterium
GCTGAAAAATCAGCGCGTTACCATGGTCGAGAATAATCGAGTGGGAATGAGGTCTCATCGCGGGGATTTGAGCAGTTCGTAGACGACCGGGTTATCTGGGCACGCGCCGACGCCGCATTCCAGAAGGGTCGAAATCACATTAAGCCCTGTGAGCACCAGCACGCAGTGTGGCGACAAACAATGCGAGGGCGAGCGGCCGTGTGCCCCACCAGGCGACGACCATTACGATAGCGACGGCGAGAAACAGGGCGGTGAATTCCATTTCATGTTCTCGCGTTCGTGGGCTGGGTTGAGCGACGCAAAGTCCGCCGCGGCCGCTCGCATGCGGGAGAGGTCATGGATTTCGCTGCGCTCAAGGCATCCTACACCACTACACGACGTCTTTCCCTCCTATACTTGAATGCAAGGACCCCAACCTTGAGGGGCAATGGGAGGACGCAATGGAAGTCAATCTCGCCGGCCGGACGGCCGTGATCACCGGCGCGAGCAAGGGGATCGGACTTGCCATTGCGAAGCGCTTCGCCGGCGCGGGCGCCGAGGTTGCTATTATCGCGCGTGGGCGGGAGGCGCTGGATGATGCAGTCAAAACCATACGCGCGAGTAGCCGGGCCCGTGTCGCCGCGGTGCAAGCCAACGTTGCGCTCGCCGCTGATCTCCAGCGCGCCTACGACGAGGCGATTCGATTGTTCGGTAAGATCGATATCGTCGTGAACAATGCCGGCACGTCGCGCACCGGCGCTTTCGAGGAGATCACTGACGAGGTGTGGCGAGAGGACTTCGACGAGAAGCTATTCGCCGCGATCCGGCTCACTCGCCTGGTATGGCCGCAGATGAAGGAGCGCCGCTGGGGCCGCGTCATCAACACGCTCAACATCGGCGCCAAGGCGCCACGGCCGCGGAGTGCCCCCACCTCGATCACGCGAGCGGCGGGGCTGGCTTTGACCAAAGTGCTTGCCGGGGAAGGTGCGCCCTACAATGTCCTCGTGAATGCGTTGCTGGTCGGCTTCATCGAAGCCGACCAGCATGTGCGCGCGGCGGAAAAGGCGCAGATCCCGCTTGAGGACTATGTGAGCGCGCGAGCTAAAGAAATTCCGCTCGGCCGCATCGGTCGGGCGGAGGAGTTCGCCAACATTGCCTGCTTTCTCGCCTCCGACGCCGCCTCCTACATCACCGGCACAGCGATCAACGTTGACGGCGGGCGTTCTCCGGTCGCGTAGCAGGATCGTGGCGATCGCGCGTCTCAGTTGATCTTGAGATCGAGCGCCTTGATGATCGGCGACCAGCGTGCGAGATCCGCCTCGATTTTGGCGCGGAATTGCGCCGGGGTGGTTGGAATCGGCTCCATGAACTGCGTGGCCATTTTCTCGCGGATCTCCGGTTCGGCAAGAGCAGCAACGACCGTGTCGTGAATTTTCGCGATGATCGGCTCGGGGGTCTTTGCCGGCGCGATCAAGCCGTTCCAGGCGTCCGCCTCGACGTCGAGGCCGCTCTCCTTGAGAGTCGGTAAGCCAGGCATCAGCGCGGAGCGTTGACCGAGCGAGATGGCCAAGATTTTCACCTGGCCGGAGGCGGCGTGCGGTGTCACCGAAATGGCCGGCAAGCAGCCCATCTGCACGTCATTGCGCAGGAGCGCGGTCATTGCTTGCGGCGAGCCGGGATAGGGAATGTGCACCATGTGCGTGCCGCTCTTGAGCGCGAGCGCCTCCATGGCGAGATGCGATAGCGACCCGTTGCCGATCGAACCGTAATTGTATTTGCCCGGGTTCTTCTTCAGCAGATCGAGGAGCTCTGCGACCGAATTGACGCCGAGGCTCGTATGCACGACGAGCACGCTCGGCTGCGTCGTGAGCATCGTGATCAGCGCGAGGTCATTGACGGGGTCATACGGCATTTTCGCAAACAACAAGGTATTGATGGCAAGCGGGCCCCCGAGACTGATGCCGATGGTGTAACCATCGGGATCCGACTTGGCGACCGCGTCAGTCCCGGTATTGGCGCTGGCGCCGGGGCGATTCTCGACCACGAACGGCTGGCCGAGTTTCTGTTGCATATGTTCGCCGATCAGCCGCCCGACCATGTCCGGTGTCGAGCCGGGGCCGAACGGCACGATGACCCTGACGGATTTTGCGGGCCACTCTTGCGCCACCGCGAGAGAAGCGAACAAGAATGCGCACAATGCCAATGCGATGCTTCTTTTCATTGAGCTCTCTCGCTTTGTCATAGTCGCGCAGCGGATCTCGCGCGCAAGGGAGTTGCTGCCGCACTAATCACGGTCGACGCGCCGTCGCAAGCATGGATTGACCGAAGCGGCGAGCGCTGAAGGGCCAACCCTGCATGCGGCAGCCTTGCCTCCCGACTTGCCATGGCCTCTACTGCGGCGAGCTTAGCGACGTTGCAAAAGCGACGATCGTGACGTTCGCGCGGTTGAGCCGGAGGACCCATGGGCCTGGCTATTCTTGTGCTCGGACTGGTCGCGTTCCTTGGCGCGCACGTCTTCGTGACATTGCGCGCGCCGCGCGCCGCGTTGATCGAACGGATCGGGGAGGGAACCTACAAGGGTCTGATGTCGCTCGTCTTGCTCGCCGGGCTCATCCTGATCGGCTACGGCTTTGGACAATATCGGGCGACCGGATGGATCGACGTGTGGTCGCCTCCGCCATGGACCTATTACGTCACGCAGTTGCTGATGTGGCCGGCGAGCATTTGCGTGGTTGCGGCCTATAGCCGCGGCAATATCTGGCGTACGCTCAAGCATCCGATGCTGGTGGGTGTGAAGACCTGGGCGATCGCGCATCTCATATCAAATGGCGATCTCGGCTCGATCGTGCTGTTCGGCTCATTTCTCGCCTGGGCTGCCTATGATCGCATCACGCTGAAGCGGCGGAGCGATCCGGGCGCGCCACCGATCCCAATCGGCGGCCATCGTAACGACATGATCGCGCTGGTGGCCGGGACCATCCTCTATCTCGCGCTCGGTTTCGTCTTCCATCCGATCGTAGTGGGCGTGGCAGTCTTTGGCACGCCAGCGCATTAGGATCTCGGCGAATGTCGGCACGAGACGAGATCAAGCGGCTAACAGCACCCGACATCCGCGCGCGCAAGGGCGGCGAGCCGATCGTCTGCCTCACCTCATATCACGCGCACACGGCGCGGCTGCTCGATCGCCATTGCGACGTCATTCTGGTCGGGGATTCGCTTGGCATGGTCATGCACGGGCTTGAGACCACCGTGCCGGTCACGCTCGAGATGATGATCCTGCAGGGGCTCGCCGTGATGCGCGGCTCGAAACGAGTTCTCGTAGTCGTCGACATGCCGTTCGGCTCTTATGAAGCATCGAAGGAGCAAGCCTTCATGTCGGCGGCGCAGGTGATGAAGGAGACCGGCTGCGGAGCGATCAAGCTCGAGGGCGGCCGCCGTATGGCGGAGTCCATCGCCTTTCTGGTCGAGCGCGGGATTCCGGTTATGGGGCATATCGGGCTCACGCCGCAGTCCATCAATACAATCGGCTCGTTCCGTGCGCAGGGCCGCAGCGAGGCCGACTGGGGACCGATCGAGGACGACGCGCGCGCGGTCACGCAGGCGGGAGCCTTCGCCGTGGTGATCGAGGCGGTGGCCGAGCCACTCGCCCGCCGCATCACGGCTCAGGTCGACATCCCGACCATCGGCATCGGCGGCAGCGTGGCATGTGATGGCCAAATTCTCGTGCTCGAGGACATGCTTGGGCTTTCGCCGCGGGTACCCAGATTCGTTAAGCGCTACGCCGACCTGGGCCCCTCGATCGAGGCGGCGGTCGCGGCCTATGCGGCCGATGTTCGCGCCCGAACCTTCCCCGGCTCCGAGCACGTCTATCCGCTCCGGGCCAAGGCCAAATAGCCGATCCGGCTCAAGACCTTAGACGCTGGCATAGGCGTGCGCCTTTGCCTTGCCTGCGCCACATCAATGGGCTAACCGCGTATGGCTGGGCCAGTGGCGAGAACGGGGTTGCGCGGCTCGTGTCCGACATTTTTCACGAAGTCGACGAGGAAGTTCGACGAGAACAGCTCAAGAAGCTGTGGGACCGCTACGGCAATTACGTCGCGGCTGCCGCCGTTTTGCTGGTTTTGGCGGTTGCAGCTTGGCGCGCTTACATGTGGTGGGAGGCCAAGAAGGCTGCCGAGACCGGCGCCGCCTTCGAAGCTGCCATCACGCTCGCCGAGTCGGGCAAACGCAGCGAGGCTGAGGCGGCCTTCGCCGACATCGCCGGTCACGGCACGTCCGGCTATCGCCATCTTGCACGCATGCGTGAAGCGGCCGAGCTTGCGCAAACCGATCCCAAGGCTGCAATCGCGGCCTATGATCAAATTGCCGCCGATGGGTCGGTGGGCCACGTGCTTCAGGACCTCGCGTCGCTGCGAGCAGGCGCGCTTCTGATCGACACCGGCTCGTATCAAGAGGCGCAGCGACGCCTCGAGCCGCTCGCAGCCAATGATCGCACCTTCCGGCACACCGCACGAGAGTTTCTGGTGCTTGCGTCTTGGCGCGCGGGCGATGCGACCGGTGCCAAGCGCTGGTTCGATCTGATCATGACAGACGCACAGACGCCGGCCGCCACCCGCTCGCGCGTCGAGATGCTGATGGCGGTAGGCACCGGCGCGAGCAGCGGTTGAGGGGCGTCACATGATTTCATTCGTGCGCACCGGCCTGGTACTTCTCGCGTTATCGCTTGGGCTCCTGCTCAGCGGTTGTGAGGGATTCGATCCGACCAGCTTCATGGATTACGATTTTTTCAACACAAAGAAGAGGCTGCCGGGCGACCGCAAGCCAGTGTTTCCGGAAGGAACGCCGGGCGTGCCGCAAGGGGTGCCGAACGAATTGATGAAGGGATATCAGCCGGCAGAGCAGGCGCAAGAGCCGCAGCCGACCGCACAGGCGGTCCCGTCCGAGCCCAAGCCCAAGCTCGAACCCGCAGCCAAAGCCAAGCCAAAGCCGAGAGTCGTGGCCAAGCCGAAAGAGGATGCGAGCCCGCCCGCCGCCAGCGCTGCGCCGGCCCAGGCGCAATCCCAGGTCCAATGGCCTGATCCGCCGCCGATGCAGCAGCAATCGCCAGCCGGCGCCTGGCCCGGCTCCTCGCCCAGCGCGTCAGGCGCCGTTGCGTGGCCCGATCCGCCGCCGACGCGCTGATTGCGCTACCCACGACCGGTGGGCGATAGAGCGGGAACCGCACCCGCTGCGCAGCTCATGAGCTTCACCGTCGCCATTATCGGACGGCCGAATGTCGGCAAGTCCACCCTCTTCAATCGCCTGGTCGGCAAGCGCCTCGATTTGGTCGATGACCTACCGGGAGTCACGCGCGACCGGCGCGAAGCGCAAGCACGGCTCGGGGATCTTACGTTCACCGCTATCGACACGGCGGGGCTTGAAGAGGCAACGCCTGAGAGCCTGAGCGGCCGCATGCAGGAGCAGACGCAAGCCGCCATCGACGCCGCCGATGCGCTCATGTTTTTGATCGACGCGCGCGCGGGGTCGACGCCAGCGGATCGCGCATTTGCCGACCTTGTGCGCAAGTCGGGCAAACCCGCAATTTTGATCGCGAATAAGAGCGAGGGCAGCGCCGCCGAGGCGGGAATTTTGGAGGCGTATGAACTCGGGCTCGGCGAGCCGATCGCGATCTCCGCCGAGCACGGGGAAGGCCTCGCCGATCTCTATGACGGGCTGCGCGCGGCACTGCCTGATGCGACGGCGCCTGAGATGGAAGTGCATGAGCGCGACCTTGGGGCCGATATCGACCAGAACGCCGCCAGTGGCATGCCGATCCGTATCGCGGTGGTCGGCCGTCCCAATTCCGGAAAATCGACATTGGTCAATCGGCTGCTTGGGGAAGAGCGGCTGCTCACGGGCCCCGAGGCCGGTATTACCCGTGACGCGGTCGCGGTCGATTTGACATGGCGGGATCGGCCGTTTCGTGTCCACGATACCGCAGGGTTGCGGCGTCGCAGCCGCGTCGAGGAAAAGCTCGAGAAGCTGTCGGTCGCGGACGCGCTTCAGGCCGTACGTTTCGCCGAGGTCGTCCTCCTGATGATGGACGCGCAAAAGCCGTTCGAAGAACAAGACCTGAAGATCGCCGATCTCATCGCTCGTGAAGGACGCGCGCTGGTGATCGGCATCAACAAGTGGGACCTGCTCGAACCCCGTGCGGGGGCCATCAACAGATTACGGCAAGAAGCCGACCATTGGCTGCCACAGGTCAAAGGTGTGCCCGTTGCCGCCGTCTCGGCTCTCACCGGTGAGGGTCTCGACCGGATGATGCAAGCCGTCGTCGACGCACATGCGATCTGGAACCGGCGCGTCGGGACGAGTGCGCTCAGCCGGCGGTTGCAGGCCGGCCGATCCGGCTCGATTACATCACCCAGCCGAAAAGCCGGCCACCGAGCTTCGTGCTGTTCACGAGCCGCGCCAACGCTCTGCCGGCGGCCTATCAGCGCTACCTCGTGAACAGCCTGCGTGAGACTTTCGATTTGCCCGGCACCCCAATTCGGCTCGCGCTACGCGAGAAACCAAATCCCTTCGCGAAACGCGGCAGGCGCTAGTCTGCCAGCCCCGGTCGGCGAGGGCATAGCGTCAAAGGCCCCGCGTTGTCCGGTTCGGCAAAACGTCCGGGTTGACCACGTTGATCGGGGTACCCGAGGCATATGCGATGATTTGGTCGAAGATGTCGGCGAACTGAATTTCATACTCGTCGCGGGACACATAGCCGATGTGCGGCGTGCAGACGACGTTATCCATGCTCAGCAAGGGGTGGGCCGGGCCGACCACGGGTTCGTCTTCATAGACGTCCACCGCCGCCAGGCCTGGATGCCCCGCACGTAGCGCATTCACCAGCGCGCCCGGCTGGATCAGCGGGGCTCGGCTGGTGTTGACCAGGAGCGCGGTAGGCTTCATGCGAGCGAGATCGGCGGCAGTGACGATGCCGCGCGTGGCGTCCACCAGCCGCATGTGCAGAGAGACGACGTCGCACGCTTCAAAAAATGTTTCCTTGCTGAGCGCGGCTGCGTAGCCATCGGCCCGTGCTCGCGCCAGAGACGCTTCGCGCGCCCATACCGAGACGTTCATGCCGAACGCTCGGCCGTAGCCGGCGACGACGCTGCCGATCCTGCCATAGCCGTAAATGCCGAGCGTTTTGCCACGCAATGTGCTGCCGATGCCGATCTGCCACTTGCCTGCCCGCAGAGAAGACATTTGCTGGGAAATCTGGCGCATTGCCGCGAGCACGAGACCCCAGGTCAGTTCCGCCGTTGCATAGGAGGGGGTGCCCGCATGCTGGTTGGAAGACACGATCACGCCCAGCTGCGTGCAGGCATCGATATCGATGTGCGGGTAAACGCTGCGCTGGCTGATGAGTTTGAGATTGTGCAGGCGTTCGAGCAGCGGCGCGCGAATTTTCGTTCGTTCGCGGATCAGCACCAGGACCTCGGTGTCGCTGAGGCGTTCGGCAAGCGCGTCGGTGTCTTGGACGTGATCATTCCAGATGGTGACTTCGTGTCCCGCCAGCTTGGTGAAGCATTGCAGGGTACGCACGCTGTCGTGGTAGTCATCCAGGATGGAGATCTTCATGCGCCGCTGCCTCGCGGTGTTCAGGACGGCGGCCGGAAATCTAGAAACTTTCCTTTCGGATAGGCGTAGAGCCTGCCGGTTTCCTGCACGCTGGAAAGGCACATGTCCACGATTTTTTCCGCTGGGTTCTCAGGAGGCTCCAGCGTCATCGGGTCCTCGCCGGGAAACGCTTGCGCGCGCATGCGGGTGCGGATCGGTCCCGGCGTGAAGATGTTGACGCGCACCCTGGTGCTCGCGGTTTCCGCGGCATAGGTGCGCGCCAGGGCCTCGAGCGCGGCTTTGGAGACGGCGTAAGGCCCCCAATAAGCCATGGCCATCGCAGCAATACCCGAAGAAACGAATACGACGCGTCCCGCATCGGACGATTTCAGCAGCCGGTCCATGGCACGGATGAGACGCCAGTTGGCGGTGACATTGACCGCTATCACCTCCTCCCATGCACTTGTTTCGACGTGGTCGAGCGGCGAAAGCGGTCCGAGAATTCCGGCATTGGCAACGAGCACATCCAGCCGCCCGAAACGCTCGTGCAAAGCGAGGCCGAGCCGATCAATCCCGGCATAGTCCCTGAGGTCGAGGGGCACCAGGGTCGCTGTTCCGCCAAAGGACTTGATCGCGTCGTCGAGTTCCTCGAGACCGCCGACCGTGCGTGCCAGCGCCACGATGTGTGCGCCGGCCTTCGCCAGCGCGAGTGCGGTGGCGTAGCCGATGCCGCGGGAGGCGCCGGTGACGAGCGCGATACGGTCGGCAAGGGGAGGCGGCATCTCCCGTTACCCGGGCCGAGGGAGGCGAGCGGCAGAATCCATAGTCTGCGGGTCCGACGAGTTCAAGCGAGGGTGATTCGGACGCCGAGCTGGCGCGGCGCGCACACTCCCGGCGTGACGTTCGTCAACTCGCCTCAGCCAGCAACGACAGCTGTCGCGGCGATGCCTCCTGGCCGGTGTGGTCAGTCAGTGCGGTGGGATAATCGCCCGTGAAGCAGTGGTCGGTGAATTGAGGCTTTAGCGGATCACGCTGCTCGTATCCCATGGCGCGGTAAATGCCCTCGACCGATAGGAAGGCAAGCGAATCCGCGCCGATGAAACGCCGCATGCCATCGAGGTCGTGCGTCGCCGCCAAGAGCTTGTCGCGCTCGGGTGTGTCGATCCCGTAATAATCCGAATGGGTGATCGGCGGGGAGGCGATGCGAAAATGCACTTCCTTCGCGCCGGCCTCTCGCATCATCTGCACGATTTTTACCGAGGTCGTCCCACGAACGATGGAATCATCGATGAGCACGATCCGCTTGCCGCTGACAACCGCGCGGTTGGCGCTGTGCTTGAGGCGCACCCCGAGTTGGCGGATGTGCTGGCTCGGCTCGATGAAGGTACGCCCCACATAGTGGTTGCGGATGATGCCGAGCTCGTAGGGAATGCCCGATTCCTGGGCATAACCGATCGCCGCCGGAACGCCGGAATCGGGAACTGGGATCACCACGTCGGCGCTAGCCGGCGCCTCGCGGGCGAGCTGTGCCCCCATCGTCTTGCGTACATCGTAGACGTTGCGGCCGCCGACGAGGGAATCGGGACGCGAGAAATAGATGTATTCGAAGATGCACGGCCGCGCCGCCATGGGCGGGAATGGTTTGTGCGAGTGCATGCCGTCTTCGTCGAACACTACGATTTCGCCGTTCTCGACGTCGCGGACGTATTTCGCCCCGATGATGTCGAGCGCGCAGGTTTCGGAGGCGAGGATTGGGGTTGCGTCGAGCTTGCCGATCACCAAGGGACGAATACCGAGCGGATCACGCGCGCCGATGAGCTTCTTATTGGTTAGGCCGACGAAGGCATAAGCACCCTCGAGCTGGCGCAGGCCTTCGATGAAGCGATCGATGAAGCGGTTGCGCTTGGCATGTGCGACGAGATGCAGAATGATCTCGGTATCGGAGGTCGACTGCATGATGGCGCCGTCGCGCACCAGCTGGCGCCGCAGCGTGAGGCCGTTGGTCAGATTGCCGTTATGACCAATCGCAAATCCGCCACCGTCGAGCTCCGCGAACAGCGGCTGCACGTTGCGCAAGACGGTTTCCCCAGTCGTCGAGTAGCGCACGTGGCCCATTGCCGACAAGCCGGGCAGACGCTCGATCACCTCACGGCGGGAGAAATTGTCTCCGACGAGCCCCAGCCGCCGCTCGGAATGGAAGCGCTTGCCGTCGAAAGAAACGATGCCGGCGGCTTCCTGCCCGCGGTGTTGCAGGGCATGCAGGCCAAGCGCGGTGATCGCAGCCGCGTCTGCGTGCCCGAATATGCCGAAGACGCCGCACTCTTCACGCAGCCGGTCGCCGTCAAGGTCAAGCCCGGCATCGCCTCGAGTCTCGGTCATCTCCCTTGTCTCCTGATGGAATCCGCGAGCTTGGTCATCGCGACTTGCCGCGGGTCAACTCCCGCAGGCCGGCTCGGTCGGACGCTCCGTACCCGGCAGCATCGTTGGGAACATCGATGCCGGAGCGCTGGCCTGCTGCCGGCTCGTCCTCATCCAGCTTCGGCTTCTTCAACCGCTTCAAAATGGTGCTTTCTGGGTCGTCCGGCAACATGGACATCAACCAATCGCCGGTCCCCTGCAGTACGACCCGCGACTTCGCGCTGCGGACCCAGTCTGGTTGGCTGCGGTTAGGCACCAGCCAGGCAAAGAAGAGGAAGGCAATGACCACAATGATCAGGCCGCGCACCAGGCCGAACAGGAAGCCAAGCGTACGGTCGAGCGCGCCGATGCGGCTGTCCAGAACCATGTCCGAGAAGCGGACGGTCATGACCGATATGATCAACAGCGTGATCAAGAAGGTGCCACCCACCACCACCCCGGCCGCGACGATGTCGTTGTTGAAGTAGGATTTCGCGTATGGCAGCAGCTTGGCGTAGAAATAAAGCGTCGCGACCGCTGCGATCACCCAGGCGGCGATCGACAGGATTTCGCGCATGAATCCGCGGATCATGGCGAGCAGCCCCGAAATCAGCATGACGCCGATCAGGATGATGTCGAGGAGAGTGATCGGCATGACCGAGTTCGCATGCTCCGCATCGTCACGCGCCGGCGGTCGAATCGGCGATTGCAATCATACGCAACGTCGCCACCTCCTGCTCGGTCTGCAAGACCCGCGGAATGATGAGTCTAAGTACCTGAGATTCCAGCAGTATCCAGCTCCGCCGCGTCCGCAGGCCCGCCCGCAGGTCGGCGGTTCGCGCGCTGTATAGCTGGAGGAGGCGGTCCCGTCACTCGTCTTCTTGGCTGGCGTATCTGTTCGCTCGGCGTTGCTCGCCCGTCGGCCGCGCAACAATGTCAGCCACGAGGCTCGCCAGGCTGCTCACGCTTTTGAGGGAGAGCCCTGGTTCGTCCGGCGGCTCCGCGCGCGCGGCCTCGGGAAGAATGGCGCGGGCAAAGCCCAGCTTCTGCGCCTCCTTAAGCCGCGCCGCTGTTTGCGCGACGGGCCGCACGGCGCCCGAGAGCGAGATTTCGCCAAAATAGACGGCATCCGCCGCCAAGGGCGCATTGGCGAACGAGGAGACCAGCGCCGCCGCGGCGGCAAGATCGGCCGCGGGCTCTTGGATGCGCAAGCCGCCAGCAACATTGAGGTAAACATCGTGGCCGGAGAGCCGCACGCTGCAATGAGACTCCAGGACCGCAAGCAGCATCGACAGCCGGTTCTGATCCCAACCGTTCACCGCGCGGCGCGGTGTACCAAGTGAGCTGGAAGCGACCAAGGCCTGGATTTCGACCAACAATGGCCGGCTTCCTTCGA
>VAZQ01000385.1 GCA_005883115.1 Alphaproteobacteria bacterium
GGAAATGTCTCGTACCCGTGAACACCATGGCGATGCCGTGATCGTCGGCGGCCTTGATCACCTCCTCGTCGCGCACCGAACCGCCGGGTTGGATCACGGCGATGGCCCCCGCCTCGACCGCGACCAAAAGCCCGTCCGCAAACGGAAAGAAGGCATCCGAAGCGACGACGGAGCCTTTCGTCAGCGGAGCAGCCAGACGCGCCGCCGCGGCGGCATCCTCCGCCTTGCGCGCCGCGATACGCGCGGAATCGATCCGGCTCATCTGCCCGGCGCCAATGCCGACCGTAGCGCAGTCCTTGGCATAGACGATTGTGTTGGATTTCACGTGCTTGGCGACACGGAAAGCAAACGCGAGATCGGTGAGCTCGGCGTTGGTCGGCGCGCGCTTGGTCATCACCTTCAGTCGCATGTCATCGACTACGGCATTGTCCCGCTGCTGCACCAGCAACCCGCCCGCAACCGATTTCACGATCATGCCTCCCGCGCGCGGGTCGGGTAGGCTGCCGGCGAGCAGCAAACGAAGATTCTTCTTGGCGCCGACAATGGCGAGCGCCTCCTCGCTCGCCTCCGGCGCGATGATGACTTCGGTGAAGATATCCGTGATCGCGTGGGCGGCTTGCGCGTCGAGTTTGCGGTTCACTGCCACGATGCCGCCGAAAGCCGATACTGGATCGCAGGCCAACGCCTTGCGATAGGCTTCCACGAGGCTTGCGCCCTCGGCGACGCCGCATGGATTGGCGTGTTTCACAATAACGCACGCCGCCGTGCGCCGCGGGTCAAACTCGGCGACGCATTCGTATGCCGCGTCGGTATCGTTGATGTTGTTGTAAGAGAGCGTTTTGCCTTGAAGCTGCCGCGCGGTGGCGACGCCCGGCCGCTGTTCGCTCGTGCGATAGAACGCCGCCGCCTGATGTGGATTTTCGCCGTAGCGCAGCGGCTCGATGAGATGCCCGCCGATCGCACGGAACGCCGGCGCAGCGTCCGAGAGCTGGTCCGCGAACCAATTGGAGATCGCGGCGTCGTAAACCTCAGTGCGGGCATAGGCCTTGGCCGCGAGTCTACGGCGCAGCTCGAGCGTGGTCGCCCCGCCGTGGTCGCGTAGCTCCATCAGCACGACCGCATAATCGTTCGGATCGACCACGACCATGACGTCGGCGTGGTTCTTGGCCGCCGCGCGGATCATGGCGGGCCCGCCGATGTCGATGTTCTCGATGCAGGTGTCGAAGTCTGCGCCCTTCGCCACTGTTGCTTCGAAGGGGTACAGGCTGACGACGAGGAGATCGATCGGTTGGATGCCGTGCGCACGCATTGCGGCGTCATGATGCTGATTGTCGCGCAGCGCCAGCAGGCCGCCGTGCACCTTGGGATGAAGGGTTTTCACTCGACCGTCCATCATCTCCGGAAAGCCGGTCAGCTCGGAAATGTCGAGCACGCCCAGCCCAGCCTCAGCCAACGCCTTGCGAGTGCCGCCGGTCGAGATCAGCTCGATTGATTGGTCCGCCAGCCCGCGCGCGAACTCGACGAGCCCCGATTTATCGGAAACCGAAAGCAAAGCGCGGCGGACGCGACGGAGGCGCTCGGTCATGATCGACTAGGGGCTAGCACAGCGAATTAAACATTCAAAGCTGAGCGCAACAGCATCACAATGGCAGCTGCGGTTCGTTATCGCGGCCGCGCCGTGCGGCGCCCGTGGCGGTCGTCGACGCAGCATGCGGTGCAAATGCCCAGCGCACCCGCGGCACGTTGCCCGCCCGGCCGTAAATGACCAGCTGCACGGTACGGCGCGGTCCATCCGGCCCGGCGAGATAGACGCTCTCCTCGATCTCGACGCGCTCTCCATAGGCGCTAAATGTCCACACCTCCCTGTTTGGCGTCGCCAGCATCGCCCCGTGTCCATCGGATAGCCGATTGGCCTTGATTGATGGATGCAGGTGGAAACGCACTGCGAACTGGTCACGGTTCGCGGGCATCAGCTCGCCCTGCGCCGGGGTGAACAAGTCCTCGCCCTCGAGCCCGCGTCCGTCGGCCGTGAGCATGAGTATGCGCTCGTGGATCACATTGAAAATGTCGGCGTAACCGTCATGCGAGGCGCGCAGGACCGTGGTGCTGCCTTGCTCCTCGCGCGCGACGGTGACATGGCGCGGACCCGCGATCATAGGCGTGCCGTGGAGCATGCGCCTGACAGGACCTGCTCCGATAAATCGGCACGATGATGTGTCGTTGAGTGTAACGGTGGAGTGCGCGGCCGTCGTGCGCGCGACTTGCCGCCAGCCTTCGCGACCTGCTACCGGTAGGCCACAATTGACCACGATTCGATTCTGTTTGGCCGAGAGCTCGAACGACAGGCAGCCGGCATGGGCTTCTTGGCTCACCGCCATCGGCGGCGGGCAGCCGGCATCCAGCAAGACGAGCGTGCTGGCGCTCTCCAGGCGCTGGTAACCGGAATGAGGCGCGCTCGCGAGCGGCGCGCCGCGAGCATCGTCATAGGCGAGCACGGTGGTGATGAGATCGCTCGGCGTCGGGCCCATGCCGTTGAAGAGCGCGAAGCTGCCGTCGCCGTGCCGGAAGAAGCGCAGCATCGGCATCATTCGATCAATGGCATTGAGCAGCGCGGTCGGCGGCACGAGGTTGCGAGCGGTGAATGCGCTGCGTAAGGGCAAAAGGTCCAGCAGCAACTCGATCAGCGCGCCGGGATTGCGACTGATATGGCCGCCGTCAGGCAGGATCTGCCGCGCCAACTCGTCTGAAAGCCGGTTGGATATGGCGCTGCTGGCGCGCCATGCAGAGCGCCGCATAGCACAGCGCGATTACAGCTTGCAGTCGCGGCACGCCATCGCGCGCTTGCGAGGCTGTGCGACGGAGATGGCGGACTTGCCGCGTCAGGCCGCGCAGAAATCGGCGATAGAACTGGACGTGGGCACCATCGAGCAGCAGCGGCGCTTGGCTGAGCCACGACATAATTCGCCGCGCTACCACGTCAGCACGCCAACCAACCGGATCATGGGAATCGCTGACCGTGATCCACTCGTCGACGAGCGCGCGCGCATTAGCGCGGCTGATACCCGATTCGGCGGCGCGAAGATGGCGCAGCCAGCCGAAGCCGAGAAGCGCCGCCGCCCACTCGTCCGTAGGCGGGGTGATTTCGAAGGGCGAGCGCGAATCGCAGGTGACGACTTTGCCCGCAAACGCGAACCGGCCCGCGTAAATTTCGCCGGCCCGCGTGGCATCACTGGTCCGCAGGTCTTGCGGCGCGATGACGATCCGGTCGGTCTTGGCGAAGGAAAACGGCCAGTTGACGATCGGATGCGTCGCGACGCGACTGGTAAGCCTGCCAAGGAGGCCGCGCGCCACGACCACGGACAATTTGGTGCCTTCCGCGACCGAAACGCGCGACATCGAGGCGCGAACTCCCCTCCGTGCGGGCGATTCCATCCCCCGGAACGGCAACATAGCGGAGGGTGGGGCAGCGGCCAACCGCGGATAAGCCCTTCAAATCCTTTGCAGACGGGCCGCGTAGAACCCGTCCAGGCCGGCCATGCGCGAATCGGGGTCCGGCAGATGGCAGGGGAGCGTGCGCAGGTCGCCGTCTCCCGTTAGCCATTCGCTGTGACCGAAGACTTCGGCCGCCGCGATCGGCCGACGGGTGAGGGACGGGGCCTGATCGAGCAGCTCCCGGACGATCTCGATGCCTTCCTCCGGCTCGAGCGAGCAGCTGCAATAAACCAGGATCCCGCCTGGCTTGGTCAGCTGGGCCGCCCGAACTGCAAGCCGACGTTGCACCGCCGCGAGTGCCGCAATGTCGGTTGGGCGCTTGAGCCAGGGGATATCGGGATGGCGGCGAATCGTGCCCGTCGAGGAGCAGGGCGCATCGAGGAGGACCACATCGAACGGCCCCGCCTCCCATTGCATGGCGTCAGCCGCGATCGTTTCTGCACTGAGATGAAGCCGGGCGAGGTTGCGGCGCAGCCGCTCAAGCCTTTGCGGCGCATGGTCAACGGCGAAGACGCGGGCGCCTGCGGCCGCGAGCTGGGCGGTCTTGCCGCCCGGTGCAGCGCATAGATCGGCGACCGCAAGGCCGCGCACGTCGCCCAGAAGCTTTGCCGGAAGAGCCGCGGCGGCGTCCTGCACCCACCACGCGCCCTCGGCATAGCCCGGCAATTGCGATATTGGGCCATGCACGACTGCCCGCACGGAGGCCGTCGGGAGCACGCGTCCGCCGAGCACGCTTGCCCAATGCTCAGGATCATTGCTCACCGTCAGATCAAGCGCCGGCTCGTGGGCGTTGGCGATCGCGATTGCCCGCGCGGTCTTTGCTCCGTAGTTGTTCTCCCAACGCGCCATCAACCACTGCGGCGTATCGAGTGCCGTGGTGTCGATGTTGGCGAGCAATTGCGCACCCTCGCGAGCGAAGCGCCGCAGCACCGCATTGGCCATGCCGGCATAGCGCGCCGACCGGCGGTCGGCCTGCACCAGGCGCACCGCAAGATCCACGGCCGCGTGGTCTGCGACGTCCAGCCAGAGGATTTGCGCGGCGCCGACAAGCAATGCGGTTTCAAGTCGTGGCGCCCGCGCGGGGAGCTTTACCCATCGACTGAGGAGATGGCGCAAGGTGCCAAGCCTGCGCAGCACCGTAGCCACCAAGGCGCGCACCAATGCGCGATCGCGAAGAGGAAGGGCCGCAAAATCGGGCTGCGCGGCGCGTTCTTCGAGTTCGTGGTCGAGCGGCCGGTGCCGGCGCAGCACACGTTCGAGGATCTCAGCAGCGATCCGCCGCGCGGCAAGCCCGGGCACATCAACGGCGAGAGCGGCACGTGGCATGCCCTCATTTGCCACGAAGCGGCGGCGCCCGCGAGCCGGAGATTTCAGCCCCAGGGGCCACGACTTTCGCGACTGACGGAATTGCCCCAGGGGCTTGCTCCACGCCAGAGGGCCTTGCTGCGGCACGGCGGCTCTTGATCTCTACGCCATGGATCGCGCGGCGAATGGTGGGCTGAAGATGCCGCGTGCGGTGTTTCCGAGCTGGCGCGCGGTTTGTCAGAGAATGAATCGGCTCAAATCTGCGTTCTTGGCCAGATCGCCGATGTGTTTGTCGACGTAGGCGGCGTCGATCGCCACGGTGTCCCCGGAATGATCGGGTGCAGCGAAGGAAATCTCGTCGAGGACGCGCTCCATTACGGTCTGCAATCGTCGGGCGCCGATATTCTCAATGCTCGAGTTGACCGCGACCGCCACGTCGGCGATGGCATCGATCGCGTCCGGAGTGAATTCTAGCTTCACACCCTCGGTCGCGAGGAGGGCGATGTACTGCTTGATCAGCGACACTTCGGTTTCCGTCAAAATCCGCCGGAAGTCGTCGCGTGTGAGCGGCAGCAGCTCCACCCGAATCGGCAGTCGGCCTTGCAATTCGGGCAGTAGGTCCGATGGCTTCGCGAGGTGGAATGCGCCGGACGCGATGAACAGAATATGATCGGTCTTCACCGTCCCATGCTTGGTCGAGACCGTCGTTCCCTCGATCAGCGGCAACAGGTCACGCTGCACACCCTCGCGTGACACGTCGGCGCCCACGCGTCCTTCCCGTGCGGTGATCTTGTCGATTTCGTCGAGGAACACGATGCCGTTCTGCTCGACGGCCTTGATGGACTCGAGCACCAATTGATCGTTGTCGAGGAGCTTGTCCGACTCCTCGTTGATCAAGATGTCATGGGATTCCCCGACCGTGACCCGACGAGTCTTGCTGCGGCCGCCTGAGAGCTTGCCGAATATATCGCCAATCGAGATCGCGCCCATTTGTGCGCCGGGCATCCCGGGAATTTCGAACAGCGGCATGCCACCACCGGTCGCCTGCACCTCGATCTCGATCTCCTTGTCGTTGAGCTCGCCCGCGCGCAGCCTTTTTCGGAAGGCGTCCTTGGTCGAAGGGCTGGCGTGCTCGCCGACCAGTGCGTTCACCACCCGATCCTCCGCGGCCAGCTGAGCCCGCGCGCGCACGTCCTTGCGTTTTCTCTCTCGCGTCTGTGTGATTGCGATCTCGACGAGATCGCGCACAATCTGCTCCACGTCGCGGCCGACGTAGCCCACCTCGGTGAACTTGGTCGCTTCTACCTTCATGAATGGAGCCCCGGCGAGCCGGGCGAGTCGGCGGGAAATCTCGGTTTTGCCGACGCCGGTCGGGCCGATCATGAGAATATTTTTGGGCAGCACCTCTTCGCGCATCTTCTCGTCGAGTTGCAGGCGGCGCCACCGGTTGCGCAGCGCAATCGCCACCGCCCGTTTCGCATCGGTCTGGCCGATGATGAAGCGATCGAGCTCGGAGACGATCTCGCGCGGGGAAAAGCTGGTCATTGGAGGCCTATTTGGCTCTTGCGGGCCGATACTGCAATGGCGCTGGCTGGGCGGGCAATGTAACGCGATTGAACGCAAAATTGCGTCCCCAATGATCTCCAATCAGGCGATGGCGAGTTCTATTGCGCCGACATCGTGGGTGAACCGGATTATAGTTTCTCGATCGTGATGTTGCGGTTCGTGTAGACGCAGATATCGGCGGCGATGTCCATCGCCTTGCGCACGATCGTCTCCGCATCGAGCGGGCCATCCATCATCGCGCGAGCGGCGGCAAGCGCGTAATTGCCGCCCGAACCAATGCCGATCACGCCGGCCTCGGGCTCGAGCACATCGCCGGTACCGGTGATGACCAGCGACACCTGCGCGTCAGCAACGATCATCATCGCTTCCAGTCGCCGCAAGTAACGATCGGTGCGCCAGTCTTTGGCGAGTTCCACTGCCGCGCGGGTGAGCTGCCTCGGATACTGGTCGAGTTTTGCTTCGAGCCGCTCGAACAAGGTAAAGGCATCCGCAGTTGCGCCGGCAAATCCTCCGATCACGTCACCCTTGCCCAGCCGGCGCACCTTCTTGGCATTGGCCTTGACGATGGTCTGGCCGATCGAAACCTGACCGTCGCCGCCGATCACGACAGTGCCGCCCTTGCGGACGCTCAGGATCGTGGTGCCGTGCCAAAGCTCAGGAGACATGGACTGCATGCGCGACTCCGCGCGACTGATGTAAGCCTTGTCGAAGGGAGGCGCAAATGCGGGCGGCGCTGGAGTGGCGAAGGCACGCAAGCCCTGATAAAAGGCGCGCGGCTCAATACGAGAGACTTAATTCATGCGCAAGGCCTCTATCAGGCGCAGTACCAAGGAGACCGACGTGGAGGTCGTCGTCGACCTTGACGGTGCCGGCGCAGCGTCGATTTCGACCGGGATTGGTTTTCTCGATCACATGCTCGAGCTGTTGGCGCGTCATTCCCGCATTGACCTTACCGTCAAGGCCAAGGGCGACCTGCACATTGATCAGCATCACACCACCGAGGACATCGGAATCGCGCTCGGGCAGGCGGTGAAGCAGGCGCTCGGCGATATGAAGGGGCTCACCCGTTATGCGGACGTGCATGTGCCGATGGATGAGGCACTCACGCGCGTCGCGCTGGACGTGTCCGGTCGGCCATTCCTCGTATTCAACGCCGAGTTCGTGCGTGACAAGGTAGGTAGCTTCGATACCGAGTTGGTGCAGGAGTGGTTCCAGGCATTCGCGATGAACAGCGGAGTGACGCTACACGTCGCGACGCTCTACGGTACGAATGACCATCACATCGCCGAATCCTGTTTCAAAGGCTTGGCGAGGGCCTTGCGTGTTGCGCTTGCGATCGATCCCCGGGCAGCCAACGAGGTGCCCTCGACCAAAGGCTCGCTCGGCGGGTGAGAAGGAAGAAATAATGTCTATCTATGCCGTGTACGAACCGCCGCTGAGGGCACACGAATCTGCGCCCAATCCCGAACGTTTCGTGTTCGTACGCGATGGCTTTTCGTTGTGGGCGTTCCTGCTGGCACCGTTCTGGATGCTACGACACCGGCTGTGGCTGGCGTTCGTCGCCTACGTCATCGTCGCCCTCGCACTTTTTGTTGGAGTGCGTTTCATCGCTGACTCGACGGCGCTGAGCATCGTGGTCAGCATTCTCCTTGCGGTGCTCGTCGGGTTTGAGGCGGGGACGTTGCGTCGATTCACGCTGTCGCGCCGCGGCTGGAGAAATGTGGGCATCGTCGTCGGCGATGATCTTGAATCAGCGGAACGGCGCTTTTTCGACGCGTGGGTCTACAAAACTTCTGTCGAGAAAGCCCATCCCGGGTCAGGTGCATCGCCGCCGGCCTGGGGTGCGCCGCTATCGCGGCGCACCTCACCCGAGGTCATTGGGCTTTTTCCGCAGTCCAGAAGGCCGCAATGAGCACGAGCGTTGCCATCATCGATTACGGATCTGGCAATCTGCATTCAGCGGCAAAGGCGTTCGAGCGCGCGGCTCGCGAGGAAGGGTTGACGCACGCGATCGTGGTGACGCGCAATGCGGAGAAGGTCGCCCGCGCAGACCGCGTGGTGCTGCCTGGCGTCGGCGCCTTCGCCGACTGTCGGCGTGGGCTCGATGCGCTCGACGGCATGGTGGAGGCGCTCAACGAGAGCGTGCGCGGACGCGGCCGGCCGTTCCTGGGCATTTGCGTCGGCATGCAGCTTATGGCCGAGCGCGGCCGCGAATATGAGGTGACGCAGGGTTTGGGCTGGATCCCTGGCGAGGTCGAACGGATCGCACCCTCGGACGCGGATCTAAAGATCCCGCATATGGGTTGGAATACGCTCGACGCGCGCCAGCTGCATCCATTGCTCGATGGGATCGTCGTCGGGCCGCAGGGTCAGCACGCCTATTTCGTGCACTCGTTCCACCTCAAACCGACTGCGCGCGCCGATGTCATCGCCGAAGCGGACTACGGTGGTCCGGTTACGGCGGTCGTCGGCCGCGAGACGATGGTCGGCACTCAGTTCCACCCGGAAAAGAGCCAACGGCTAGGCTTGCGACTGATCGCCAACTTCCTCAAGTGGAAACCATGATAGGTCGGCTGGTTGGATTGTTGCGGGCGCGCGGCGCGTGGCCCGGGCGTCGCCGCGTGTGCGTAGCTGTGCGCACTGCGGCGAATGACCTCAAGCGAGTTCTGCTGTGATCCTGTTCCCCGCCATCGACATCAAGGATGGTGCATGCGTGCGCCTCGAGCAGGGGGATATGACCCGCGCCACGGTATTTCAGCGCGATCCGGCCGCGCAGGCCCGCGCCTTCGCATCACTCGGTTTCGAATATCTGCATGTGGTCGACCTCGATGGAGCTTTTGCCGGCAAGCCGGTCAACAGTGCCGCGGTGGAGCAAATCATCGCAGCGACCCACATGCCGTTACAGCTCGGCGGCGGCATTCGCGCGCTGCACACGATCGAGTCCTGGCTGGAGAGGGGCGTCACCCGCGTTATCATCGGTACCGCGGCGGTGCGCGAGCCAACGCTTGTTAGGGAGGCGGCGAGGCTCTATCCGGGGCGCGTCGCGGTTGCGCTCGATGCCCGCGAGGGCAGGATCGCGGTCGAGGGATGGGCGAAAGCTTCCGAGCTCAGCGCCTTTGACCTTGCCAGAAAATTCGAAGACGTAGGTATCGCAGCGTTGATATACACCGATGTCTCCCGCGATGGCATGCTTGCTGGTCTTAATCTCGACGCCGCCATCGCGCTCGCCGATGCGGTGAGCGTTCCGGTCATCGCATCGGGAGGCTTCGCGTCGATTGGCGACGTGGTGGCGCTAATGCAGCCGCGTGCCAGAAAGCTTGCCGGTGCGATTGTCGGCCGCGCGTTGTACGACGGGCGGCTCGATCCGGCGGAAGCGCTGCGGCTCATTCGCTCGGCGCCCGCGACCGCATAAAGGACATGTTCAAGGTTCGCGTCATTCCCTGTCTCGACGTCAAGGACGGCCGCGTCGTCAAAGGTGTGAAATTTCTCGAGCTACGCGACGCCGGAGATCCGGTGGCGGCGGCGATCGCCTACGACGCAGCCGGTGCCGACGAGCTTACGTTCCTCGACATCACCGCCAGTCACGAGAACCGCGACATCATCCTGGACGTGGTGCGGCGCACGGCCGAGGCTTGCTTCATGCCGCTCACCGTCGGCGGCGGGGTGCGCACGGTCGAGGATATCCGCAAGCTCCTGGCGTGCGGCGCCGACAAGGTGTCGATCAACACTGCGGCTGTCATCCGGCGGGAATTCGTGAAGGAGGCGGCGGAAAAATTTGGTGACCAGTGCATCGTCGTCGCGATCGACGCCAAGCGCGTATCAAAACCCGGCCAAGCTGAGCGCTGGGAAATCTTCACCCATGGCGGGCGCAATCCCACCGGGCTCGACGCTGTCGATTACGCGCGCGAGGTCGCGGCGCTCGGCGCCGGCGAAATCCTGCTGACCTCCATGGATCGAGACGGCACCAAGCAGGGATTTGACATTCCGCTCACCCGTGCCGTCGCTGATGCAGTACCGGTGCCGGTGATCGCCTCGGGCGGGGTAGGCACGTTGGAGCACCTCGTCGAAGGCATCCGCGATGGCCACGCCACTGCGGTCCTTGCAGCCTCGATTTTCCACTTCGGCGAATACAGCATCACCGACGCCAAACGGTATATGGCCCGCGCCGGTCTGCACATGCGGCTCGATGCTTAGCGGCATTCGGCGGCGGTTTTCGCCCAACGCAGCGCCGGCTCCAGCCGGTCATTGCCCCAGAACAGTTCGCCGTCGGCGGTGGTGAAGATCGGAGCCCCGAACACGCCGAGCCGCTGCGCCTCTTCGGTTTGCGCCCGCAGCCGTGCTTTGATCGCATCCGATTGGGCTGCTGCGAGCACCGGCTGGGGCTCGATCTTGAGCCTTGCCAAGACATCGCCCACAGCCGCGGCGTCATCAATCCGCCGCCCCTCGGCAAACTGCGCGCAGAACAACGCGCGGCAAAAGTCTTCACCCCACGGTTGATCGAGCGCGGCCAGCGCCACGCGTGCCGCCAGTAAACTGTTCTGCGGAAACGGATCGGGTCGCCGGAAGGGCAGCTTGAGCTCCGCGCACGAGCGTTCGAGGTCGCGCCACATGTTGCGGCCCTTGGCGGGGAAGAGGTTGAAGGGCGAAGTCTCCCAGCCTTGCGCCTTGAAGATCGGCCCCAGCAAGAAGGGCCGCCAGGCAACGCCGACACCCTTTTCACGAGCCAAAGCCTCGATTCGCATGGCCGCCAGATAGGAATAGGTCGAGGCGAATTCGTACCAGAAATCGAGGCTTGCCCTCATTGTGTTTGCCTGCGCCCTCAGTATAGTGCCGCCGAATTTTCACGAAAGCGCGGATCATAGTCATGTCCAAACGCGGCAGCGTCAAGAAAGTCGTGCTCGCCTATTCGGGCGGCAATTTTACTCTTTATGATCTCGAGAAACGCGTGCAGGAGCGCGCCAAAGCAAGTGCCCACGTATCCTATACGCGTCGGCTCCTCGACCAGGGCGTGGGCCATTGCGCCAAGAAGCTGGGCGAGGAGGCGATCGAGACCGTTCTGGCCGCGGTCGAGGAGGATCGCGCGCGCTTGATCGCGGAGGCCGCCGACCTCATCTACCATCTGCTGGTCGTGTTGGTGTCGCGCGGCATCACGCTCGCGGAGGTGGAGGCCGCCCTCGCTGAGCGCACGCGACAGTCGGGCTTGACCGAAAAGGCGTCGCGCGAGCGCGGCTGATCAGGACGATGGAGCAACGCACCGACGACGGCCTCTCGCCCTACCGGGTCTTCTCGCGGGCGGAATGGGCAGCAAAGCGCGCCGACACGCCGATGACGCTCAAGTCGGACGAGGTGACGCGGCTGCGCTCGCTGCACGATCGTCTCGACATGGCCGAGGTAGAGGAAATTTACCTGCCGCTGTCGCGGCTCCTCTCGCTTTACGTTGCGGCCACGCAGCGCCTGTTCCACGCCCAGCAGAAGTTTCTCGGCACCGAGGACACGAAGGTGCCTTTCGTGATCGGGGTTGCGGGCTCAGTGGCGGTAGGCAAATCCACCACTGCGCGCGTCCTGCAGGCGCTGCTGGCACGCTGGCCCAACGTGCCGAAGGTCGACCTCGTCACCACCGACGGGTTTCTTTACCCGAATGCCATTCTCGAGCGTGAAGATTTGATGGAGAAGAAAGGTTTTCCGGAAAGCTACGACCTGCCGGCGCTGCTGCGTTTCCTCTCCGACATCAAGGCGGGCCGACGCCCCGTGCGCGCCCCGGTCTATTCGCATCTCACCTACGACGTGATGCCAAATCAGTGGATCGAGATCGATCGTCCGGAGATCCTCATCGTCGAGGGGCTCAACGTGCTGCAGGCTGGGGTCCCGCCAAAGGGCGGCAAGCTGACCCCTTATGTGTCGGACTTCTTCGATTTCTCTATTTATCTCGATGCGCGCGAAGACGTGCTGCAGGGTTGGTACGTGGATCGATTCCTGACGTTGCGCGGCACTGCATTCCGCGATCCCAAATCATACTTTCACCGCTACGCGAGCTTATCGGATGCGGAGGCGGTCGACACCGCAACGTCGATTTGGAGGCAAATCAACCTCGTCAATCTGCGCGAGAACATCTTACCGACGCGGCAGCGCGCCGATCTCATCCTAAAGAAAGTCGAGAGCCATCTCGTCGAAGAGGTCGCGTTGCGGCGGCTATGAAGTGGGTTTGTGCTCAGGCCGCGCGGCGCACTTCATCGACAAGTACGCGATAGGACAAGGCCTCGGCGAGATGCACGCGGCCGACCTTATCCGCGCCGTCGAGATCAGCGAGCGTGCGCGCCACGCGCAGGACCCGGTGATAGCCGCGAGCGGAAAGTCGCATGGCTTCGGCAGCGTCGCGCAAGAGCGCAAGTCCGCCGCTGTCCGGCCGCGCCATTTCTTCGAGCAGCGGTCCGTTTGCATGCGCGTTCGTGCGCAGCTGCGTCAGTCCGATGGCGGCGTAGCGCTCGGCTTGCATCGCGCGGGCGCGCGCCACGCGCGCCGCAACCTCCCGGCTTCCCTCCGTTGGCGGCGGCAGGATGAGATCGGCGGCGGTCACCGCTGGCACCTCGATGTGCAAGTCGATACGGTCGATGAGCGGGCCCGAGAGCCGTCCCTGATATTCGGCCGCGCAGCGTGCGTTGGTGCCGCGCTTGCAGGCAAATCCCGGCTCGCTCGCACGGCCGCAGCGGCAGGGATTCATCGCGGCCACCAGCATGAAACGCGCAGGATAGGTCACGCGGTGGTTGGCCCGCGCGATCGCAACCTCCCCGATCTCGAGTGGTTGGCGAAGCGAGTCGAGGACCTGAGGTTGGAATTCCGGCAGTTCGTCGAGGAAGAGCACGCCATGATGCGCGAGCGAGATTTCGCCCGGCCGTGCGCGCAACCCGTCGCCGACCAGCGCGGGCATGCTGGCGGAGTGATGCGGGGCGCGAAAAGGACGGGAATTGGTGAGCGCGCCACCCTCGA
>VAZQ01000386.1:0-10957 GCA_005883115.1 Alphaproteobacteria bacterium
CGTGCTAGCCGTGGTCGCGATCGTTGCGTTGCTGACATTCCGTGATTACGGGCTGAGCTGGGACGACTACGTTCATGCAGAGTATGGGGATCTCCTGCTCAAATTCTACGCCTCGGGTCTGCGCGACCAACGTGCGTTGTCGTGGGTGAATCTCTACTACTATGGCGGCGGTTTCGATCTGCTCGCCGCGCTTGCCGCCAAGCTTCTGCCCTTCAGCTTGTTCGAGAGCCGCCGGCTGCTTGGTGCGACCGTCGGCCTTCTGGGGCTGTTCATCACGTGGCGCATCGGCCGGAGAGTCGGCGGGTCGTCGGCAGGGCTCATCGCGCTCATCCTCCTTGCCAGCTGCCCGCTCTACTACGGCCACATGTTCATGAACCCGAAGGACTCTCCATTCGCTGTAGCCATGGCGATTTTTCTGCTCGGTCTTGTGCGGTGCTTCGAAGAATACCCACGCGTGTCGATCGCAAGCGCAGCCATCACCGGCGCCGGTTTCGGCCTGTCGTTTGGATCCCGCATCATGGGCGTGTTCGGAGTGCTCGACGCACTCGCGGCACTCGCCTTGATTTTCATGTTTGAGTGCTATGCGCGGGGCATCAGATCGGCAGGCGGGCGGCTCGGACAATTTGTTTTGACGCTCGTGCCCGCCTTGCCACTGGCTTACGCGGTAATGGCAATGGTTTGGCCATGGTCCGTGAGCAATCTGCTCAATCCATTGCGCGCAGTCGAATACTTTTCGCATTTTTTCGAAAAGCCATGGGACGAGCTGTTTGACGGTCGCATCATTTCCGTTCCGGAGATGCCGCGCAGCTACGTGCCGACGCTGCTCGCGCTTAAGCTGCCCGCGATGATGTCATTCCTGGGGTGGGCCGGCGCCGCCGGGGCGCTAGTCGCTGCGTTCAAAGATAGTCTTGCCATAGAGCGGCGCGCCATCTTGCTCCTTGTCACGTTGGCGGCCCTGTTGCCGCTCGCCTTCGCCGTCGCGCTGCAGCCGGCGATGTACAACGGCATTCGCCATTTCGTATTTGTCTTGCCTCCCTTGGCCGTGCTCGGTGGCCTCGCCGGCAGCTTTCTCGTCAACGCCGCTGCGCGTCAGTTCCGCCCTGCACCCATTGCAGCGGCCGGCCTCCTCGCCGTTGGCACGGCGATGCCTGTCGCCGAGATGGTCCGGCTGCATCCTTATGAGTATACTGACTTCAACCTATTGTCCGGTGGCGTGGTGCGAGCGCGCGATCGTTACATGCTTGATTACTGGGGTCTTTCCTTCAAGCAGGCCTCGAAGGCGCTGTTGGCGAAGCTCGCTGAACGCCACGAGAGCAAGCCTGACAATCGTCGCTGGAAGATTGCCGTCTGCGGCCCGCATCGCTCCCCGCAAGTGGAACTCGGCCCTGATTTCGAGACCACCTGGGATCCGGCCGGCGCCGACTTCGCAATGATGCTTGGGGAGTTCTATTGCGCGATTCTCGACGCTCCGCTCCTGGTCGAGGTCGTGCGCGACGGTGTCACCTACGCCCGCGTCTACGACGTCCGCGGACGGTCCCTCCCGAGCTTGTTGACCCAGCCGGGACTTTAATCGGGTTCTAGCGGTCCCGCTCGCTGACGACCTAGAGACCGCGGGGCGCTTTGGCAAAAATCGCCCCGTGGGCCGAGCCACGGAGCGATCGATGGCTGCTGGAGATGATGCTAGTGGGTCTTCCAGCGCGCCCTTGCCTCGGCGCCTGATTGTTTTAGATGGACGCTCTCATCGACGTGGTCCACCCAGGCAAGCGGAATGAAGTGATGCTCCCCGCCGGCGTCAGCATCGTCCTTCGTGAGCTTGACCTGATCCCGGCCTTCCAAACCGTCCACCGCCGTCCGAACCGATGACTTCCATATGTTCCTTGATCGTCGTCGGTGCCACCATGTGAGTCCTCCATCCTTTGGAGTGATAACTCGCACGACGGATAACTCGCAGCAACGGGCTGTAGTTCCTCGGATGATCGTTGTTCGCGGCAGTTCAAGCGGACAGCGCCGCCAAAATTCGCGCCCAACTGCGCGTGCCTTTGTGAAATGACGTCAAATCGAATTTTTCATTCGGCGCATGCACCCGGTCGTCATCGAGCGCGAAGCCGACCATGATAGTGTCCATGCCGAGAACGCGCTTGAAATCACCAACGATCGGAATCGACCCTCCCTCGCCGATCGCGAGTGCTTTCTTGCCCCATTCGGCGGCGAGTGCAGCACGGGCTTTAGCGAGCACCGGGCTGTCGAAGGGAAGCTCCGTTGCCGGCGCGCTCGCGAAGCTCTGGAACTCAACTCTGCCATCGGCAGGAAGGCGCACGCGCACGAAATCGTGGAAGGCGGTGCGAATTTTTTGCGGGTCCTGCCCACCGACCAAGCGAAACGACACCTTTGCCATGGCCTGAGCTGGAATGACGGTTTTCGCCCCTTCGCCGGTGTAACCGCCGATCACTCCGTTGATCTCAGCAGTCGGTCTCGTGGCAATCTGCTCGATCAGCATGCGGTCCTTCTCGCCTGCTGGCACTTTTAGTCCGACGTCGGCCAGAAAATTTTCAGGCGTGAGATCGAGCCCCTTGAAATCAGCCTTGATCTGCGGCGGCAACTCGCTCACGCCTCCGTAAAACCCGGGAATGGTGACGCGGCCATCCTCGTCGTGCATGGCGGCGAGGATGCGGGCAAGCACGCGCAGCGGGTTTTGGACTGCGCCGCCGAATAGTCCAGAATGCAGATCCCGGTCGGCGCAAGTAAGCCTCACCTCCTCGTAGACCAGCCCGCGCAGCGAGGTGGTCACCATCGGCGTCGTCGGGTCCCACATACTGGTATCGCAGACCAGTGCCAGATCGAGCTTGAACTCGTCGGCATTTTCCTTGACGAAGTCGAACAGGTGCTTCGAGCCGCATTCCTCTTCGCCTTCAATCACCATGGTGATGGGAAGGGGCAATTGACCGGTAATGGCCTTGAACGCGCGACACGCTTCGACAAACGTCATTAATTGGCCTTTGTCGTCGCAGGCACCGCGCGCCACGATGATCTTGCGGCCGTCCGGAAGCATTGAGATGCGGGGCGCAAATGGCGGTGCCTCCCAAAGATCGAGAGGATCGACCGGCTGTACGTCGTAATGCCCGTAGAAGAGGACGCGCGGCGTCTTACCCTGAGAGCCACCTTTGCCAACTACGATCGGGTGCCCACTGGTCGGCCGAATGGCGGCATTAAAACCCATCATCGATAAATCGTTGGCTACGTACTCGGCGGCGGATCGACACTGATCCTTGTAGGCTGGATCGGTGGAAATCGATTGGATTCGCAGGAAATCGAATAGCCGTTCGAGGCTTTGGTGCAGATCGGCATCGATTTTATCCAAGACCGCAGGCAGGGCTTGCGCGGGCGTCATATCAATCGTGCTCTTCGTTGGTCTAGGCGCCTAGCTGGTACATGCAGATGCGCGAAGCTACCATACTTGACACCGGTCGTGCATTCTTGCCCACGCCGCATGCATTCCGGCTTATAGCCTCTCCGCAGGCAACTCTGCTCGGCGAAGAATTGTTGCAAGTTACGATCGGCGAGCACGATGCGAATGCGCCTGATCGGACAAGCGAGTCATGTGTGACCGTCGTGATGCACTAATGCAACAACGCGTCTCGAGTTTTCTCGTCAGTGCTTGTGTTCTGAACTTTTGCGAGACTAATATATGGCCGACCTGCCGAGAGTGCGGGGCTGGTGAGGGGTTACATGGACGATCTCATCGGAGGTCTCGGCACCGTGTACGGTGCCGACCGCACTGCGGAAAAGGTCGTCGGCATCATTCCACAATCGGCGAGATCGTGGGCGCGATCCCCGGCCTTGGCCAATTCGTCAAACGTCTGAAGGCAGCGTCTGGCCAAGAGCGAGTAGAATTCAATGTCCTATTCGATCAGCGCCATCGACGATATCGAGGGGGACGAGGCCAAGGCGCTCAAATCCATGGGAATAAGGACGACGGAGAAACTGCTCGAAGCGGCCAAAACTCCAAAAGGACGCAAAACCCTGGCCGCCAAAACCGAGCTCGACGAGAAACGGCTCCTGCGCTGGGCAAATATCGCCGACAAGCTACGCATCAAGGGCATGGGCAAAGAATATGCCGGATTGCTATGCGAGGTCGGCGTCGATACCGTCAAAGAATTGCAATATCGCAACCCCGCTAGGCTTGCGAAAGCCATGGCCGAGGCCAACAAAAAACGAAAACTGGTTCAGTTTCTTCCCTCCGAGAAGCTCGTGGCACGCTGGGTCGAGCATGCCAGGAGGCTGCCCCAGAAAATTACGTACCGATAGCCAATCAGCAGACCGTCTCGGCGCTTGACTCCCCGCATTGGACCGGCGCAAAGCCACGCTGATGACGCTCGTGCGCCAAGCGGCCGGACACCCGGGCGGCGACACAAACTCGCCGGATCTGCTGGCGCGGTTATTGACGCTCGGTCGACCGCTCGTTATGGGCGTGCTCAACGTCACCCCCGACTCCTTTTCCGACGGCGGCTACTTCTTCGATCCCGCTGCTGCCCTCAGCCAGGCGAGGCGGATGGTCGCGGACGGGGCCGACATTTTGGATATTGGTGCGGAGTCGACCCGACCCTACGGCGGCGTCGTAGCTGTGCCAAGCGCCGAGGAGATTGGGCGGCTCGCGCGCGTGTTGCCTGCAGCGGTGGGGCTGGGTGTCCCTGTGTCTATCGATACCATGAAGGCCAGCGTAGCAGAATGGGCACTTGCAGCCGGGGCCGTCGTGGTGAACGACGTATGGGGCCTACAGCGGGATAGCGAACTTGCTCGGGTCGTTGCCCAGCGAGCCGTGCCGGTAATCATCACGCACAACCGGGAGGCGGCCGACCCATCGATCGATATCATGACGGACATCGCCGCGTTCTTTTCCCGCTCGCTTGATATCGCCGCATGTGCGGGCATCGCGCGGCAGAAGATTGTGCTTGATCCCGGCATCGGCTTCGGGAAGACGGCGGAACAAAGCATCACCGCGATCGCACGCATCGGAGAACTCAAATCGTTTGGGCTCCCGCTTCTCGTCGGCGCGTCGCGCAAACGCTTCATCGACAAGGTTTCGCCCGCCCCACCCGATCAGCGGCTGGGCGGATCGATCGCCGCCCATGTGCTCGCGGTGTTGGGCGGGGCAGCGATAATCCGCACTCATGACGTTCCTGAAACCGTGCAAGCCCTGCGCGTGGCCGCAGCTATCCGGAACGCCCTGTGACCGATACCGTATTCGTCACTGGCCTTGCCGTGCACGCCTACCACGGCGTGATGGATCACGAGGCCACGGTTGGACAAACCTTCAGGCTCGATCTCGTGCTCGATGTGGACCTGAGCACGGCGTCGCGGTCCGATAAGCTCGCGCATACAGTGGGCTACGATCAGATCGTCAACGTCGCAAGCCTCGCCTTCTGCACCCGCCGACATCGATTGGTCGAGGCCGCGGCTGGCGCCGTCGCCGAAGCGGTGCTCAGCCGTTTCACGCAAGTCGCGCGCGTGAAGGTCACGGTTCATAAGCCGCACGCGCCCATTGCGGCGACCTTTGCGGACGTGGGAGTCACCATTATCCGCGGCCGGCAGGACCGTGGCTGAAGCACTCGTCGCGCTCGGCGGCAATCTCGGCAACGTGCGCGACACGATCGATCGAGCGGTGGCCGTGTTCTGCGAGGGCCAAAGGGTGCGCCTGCTGGCCCGCTCGTCGGATTATCGGACGAACCCTTGGGGCGTCGAGGATCAACCCCCCTTCGTCAACGCCTGCATCGCCGTCGAGACGCGCCTTAGCCCGCGTGCGCTCCTGGCTCACGCACAAGCGGTGGAGCGGGCGCTCGGGCGCGAGCGTTCCAAGGAACGCAGGTGGGGGCCCCGCCAGATCGACATCGACCTCATCGCTTATGATGATGTGGCTTTGGAAGATCCAGACCTTACGCTGCCGCATCCCCAGCTCTTCACGCGCGCCTTCGTGCTGGTGCCGCTCACGGAGATCGCACCGGAGCGGCTGATTGCGGGCCGGCGTGTACGTGACGCGCTGGCGCAGCTCGATACGAGCGGCGTCGAGAAGCTGGCGGCGCGCGGGTGATCACCGATCCCTGCAGTTGGCCCGCGGCTCGCAGCATGGCATTTTGAGGCTATGCCCGACACCTCTGCCGATGACCTCCCGCTCGCCGCCGATTTTCCTCCCGCGACGCGCGAACAATGGCGCAAGCTGGTGGAGAACGTGCTCAAGGGCACGCCAGAGACTCGCCTACTCATTAAGACTTATGACGCGCTCGCGATCGAGCCTCTCTACGGCCGAAAGGCGCGCGCACAGCCGATTGCCGGGCGGCCGCCGGCTGCGCCTTGGTCGATCATGCAGCGCGTTGATCATCCGGATCCCGAGGCGGCCAACGCCGAGGCCGTGCACGAGCTCGAGAATGGCGCGACCGGCGTTTCCTTCGTATTCGCAGGCGCCATCGGGGCTTACAGCTATGGCCTTCCTGCTGGCGAAGAGGCCATCGCGCGGGCGCTCGAGGGCATTCACCTCGACCCCGGCATTGTCCTCGACCTCGAACCCGGTCCCCACGTACGAGACACCGGGCACTTGCTTGCGCGGCTACTCAAGCGCCGCGGAGTGCCGCCCGCAAGTATTAATGTCAGCTTCGGTATCGACCCGATCGGTATCGCGGCGATCGGAGGCGCAAATCCGCTGCCGAGCGGCGACCACGTCGGCGCTTTCAGCGGCATCCTTTCCGATTTGTCAGCGCAAGGCTTTCGCGGCCCGTTTGCCGCCGCCGATGGGCGGGTCATTCACAACGCCGGCGGATCGGAGGCACAGGAGCTCGCCTACGTCGTGGCGGTGGCGGTTGAATATCTGCGCATGCTCGAAGCGGGCGGGATCGCGCTCGATGCCGCTCGCGGCATGATCTATTTCCGCTTGGCGGCTGACGTCGATGAGTTCCTCACCATCGCCAAGTTCCGGGCGCTGCGAATGTTGTGGGCGCGCGTCGAAGATGCCTGCAAGCTCGCGCCTGCGAGGCCACTGGTCTTAGCTGAGACCGCATGGCGGATGATGACCAAACGCGACCCCTACGTGAACATGTTGCGCGCGACGGTCGCGGTCGTTGCTGCGGGCTTGGGTGGCGCCGACGCGATAACCGTACTGCCGTTCACGATGGCGCTCGGTCTGCCTGACCGGTTCGCACGAAGAATTGCACGAAACACTCAGCTCGTTCTGCTCGAAGAATCACATCTCGCGAAGGTGACAGACCCGGCGGCCGGCGCCGGCGGGCTTGAGGATATCACCGAGCGGCTCTGCCGCGCGGCCTGGACCCGGTTCCAGGAGATCGAGCAAGCCGGTGGCGCGTGGGCCGCGCTCGAACAAGGCATGATCCAGAACAAAGTTGCCGCGGCGCGCGCGGACCGGCAGGCGGCTGTGGCTCGGCGCAAAGATGCGATCACTGGGACCAGCGATTTCCCCGACGTCACGGAGGTGCCGGTCTCGGTGCTCGATGTGCCACCGGTCCCGTTGCCCCCGCTCGCTGCGCCGACATTCGAACCGCTGCCGTGCATTCGGCTCGCCGAACCCTTCGAGGAGTTGCGCGAGGCGTCCGATCGGATGCTGGCGCGCACGGGGGCACGGCCGAAAATTTTCCTCGCCAATCTCGGCACGCCGGCTGAGTTCAGCGCGCGGGCGGCATTCGCCAAGAACTTCTTCGCCGCCGGCGGAATCGAGACAATGTCCAATAACGGAGCAGCCGCCGGCGAAGGGCTGATCGAGGCATTCAAAGTCTCGGGCGCCAAGCTTGCCTGCCTGTGCTCATCGGACGAGATCTATGCACGCGAGGCGAGCGCTGCCGCGCGCGCATTACGCCGCAGCGGCGCTTTGGTTTGGCTGGCTGGCCAACCGGGCGCGCAGGAGCCGGCGCTCACGCGAGCCGGCGTTTCCGCCTTTATCTTCTCTGGTTGCGACGCCCTGGCGACGCTACGAGCGGCCCACGCTATGATCGGCGAATGATATTCGAGGTGATCGCGTAGCTATCTTGACAGATGGGAGCGAGGGGCTGGCGATGCTGCGGATGGGACGATATATGTGCGGATGCTGTGGTGAGCGAGGCGACCTGCGCAGCCATCGAATTGCGCGATGAAGCAAGCCGATCGCGAGTTGCAGCGACGGAAGCTCTCGGACGGTAGCATCATGTCGCGCGTTCCGAACTTCGCCAGCATCGATTTCGCGGCCGTGACCCCGATGGCATTGCCCGCTGGGGCTTCGTGGCTTACGCCCGAAGGCATCGCGGTGAAGCCAGTCTATGCGCCGAACGACATCGAGGGTCTGGACTTTCTCCATACCTTCCCCGGCATTCCGCCCTATCTGCGCGGCCCCTATCCCACGATGTACGTCACGCAACCCTGGACGATCCGGCAATATGCCGGCTTCTCGACTGCCGAGGATTCAAACGCTTTCTACCGCCGCAATCTCGCGGCCGGCCAGAAGGGTCTATCCGTCGCCTTCGATCTCGCGACTCACCGCGGCTATGACAGCGATCATCCTCGCGTAAGCGGCGACGTGGGTATGGCCGGCGTTGCAATCGATTCCATCTATGACCATCCCGCTCGATCAGATCTCGGTATCGATGACGATGAACGGCGCGGTGCTACCGGTGCTCGCACTCTACATCGTGGCCGCTGAGGAGCAGGGCGTAAAAGCGCATCAGCTATCGGGCACGATACAGAACGACATCCTCAAGGAATTCATGGTGCGCAACACGTACATCTATCCGCCCGAGCCTTCGTTGCGCATCATCTCGGATATTTTCGCGTTCACCGCGGCGCACATGCCTAAATTCAACTCGATCTCCGTTTCCGGCTATCACATGCAGGAAGCTGGAGCGACGCAGGACCTCGAGCTGGCCTATACCCTGGCCGACGGCATTGAATACGTACGCGCGGGTCTAAGAGCTGGGCTCAATGTCGACCATTTCGCCCCACGCATCTCATTCTTCTGGGCGATCGGCATGAATTTCTTCATGGAGGTGGCGAAGCTGCGTGCCGCACGCCTGCTCTGGGCCAAGCTAATGAAGCAGTTCGAGCCGGGTGATGCGCGCTCGCTGTCGCTGCGCGCTCACTGCCAGACCTCCGGCTGGTCGCTCGCCGCACAAGACGTGTTCAACAACGTGGCGCGCACGGCGATCGAAGCAATGGCGGCCACGCAGGGGCACACCCAATCGCTGCACACCAACGCACTCGACGAAGCGCTCGCGCTCCCGACGGACTTTTCTGCTCGGATTGCCCGCAATACACAAATCGTGCTGCAGCAGGAGAGCGGCACGACCCGCGTGATCGACCCCTGGGGCGGCTCGTTCTACGTCGAGCGCCTCACATATGAGCTTGCCAGGGCGGCTTGGGGGCACATCCAAGAGGTCGAGGCTATGGGTGGCATGGCCAAAGCAATCGAAGCGGGCCTGCCGAAGCTTCGCATCGAAGAAGCGGCGGCCAAGACCCAGGCGCGCATCGATTCGGGAGAGCAGGCGGTCATCGGCGTGAACAAATATCGTCCCGAGCGGGAAGCGCCGGTGCATCTGCTCAAGGTCGACAATGCCGCCGTGCGTCAATTGCAAATTGAAAAGCTTTCGCGGCTAAAGCGCGAGCGCCAGCCGAAGGCGGTCGAGGATGCCTTGTCGGCGCTGACCCGGAGCGCCACCGGCGGCAACGCCAACTTGCTCGCCCTCGCAATTGACGCCGCGCGCGCGAAGGCAACGGTGGGCGAAATCTCCTATGCACTGGAGCGAGCGTTCGGCCGGCATCGCGCCGAGATCAAGGCGATCACCGGCGTCTACAAGCGAGAGGTCGGCGCCATGTCGGAAGCTTTAGCGCGTGTGCAGAAGCTCGTCACCGATTTCGAAGCCCATGAGGGGCGCCGACCGCGCATCCTCGTCGCCAAGATCGGTCAGGATGGTCATGATCGCGGACAGAAGGTGATTGCGACCGCCTTCGCCGATCTCGGCTTCGACGTCGACATCGGCCCGCTGTTCGCCACGCCGGCGGAGGCCGCACGTCAGGCCGTAGAGAATGACGTGCACGTGCTCGGGGTTTCCTCGCTCGCGGCAGCGCATCTCACGCTCGTTCCGCAGCTCAAGGCAGCGCTCGTCAAAGAGGGGCGTGACGACATTATGATCGTGGTCGGCGGCGTGGTGCCACCGCAGGACTATGAAGAGCTCAACCGCGCCGGCGCTGAGGCGATATTTCCGCCCGGGACGATCATTGCTGAGGCTGCCGAGGCCTTACTTGGAAAGCTCAACCAGCGCCTGGGACATGGGCAGGAAGCGGCTGAGTGATCTCGCCGACTGAGACGGCGCTTTGGTTTGCCCTCCCCAACCCGGTCCGTAAGGCAAATTCATGTCTTTGCGTCGCCAGCCCACTATTCCTGATATTTCCGATCTCGCGCGCGGCATCGGTGCAGGCGAGCGCGCGGTCATTGCGCGTGCAATCACGCTCATCGAGAGCCGCCGCAACGACCATCAGAAGGCGGCGCTTCGGCTCGTGCAGGAGCTTCTGCCCTCGACCGGCAAGGCGATCCGCGTCGGCATCACGGGCGCACCCGGGGTGGGCAAGTCGACCACCATCGATGCGCTAGGCACATTTCTCACCGGCAAGGACCACAAGGTCGCTGTGCTTGCCGTCGATCCGTCCTCCGCGCGCAGCGGCGGCTCGATCCTCGCCGACAAAACCCGCATGCCGCGGCTTAGTGGCGATGCCAATGCCTTCGTGCGTCCGTCGCCCTCCTCTGGGACGCTCGGCGGCGTCGCGGCGAAGACGCGTGAATCGATGCTGATCTGCGAGGCCGCAGGCTTCGATGTAGTGCTGGTCGAGACTATCGGCACGGGTCAATCGGAGACCATGGTCGCCGACATGACTGATTTTTTCCTGGTACTGATGTTGCCGGGCGCCGGTGACGAGCTGCAAGGGCTCAAGAAAG
>VAZQ01000386.1:10969-19247 GCA_005883115.1 Alphaproteobacteria bacterium
GAAATCGCGGATATGCTCGCCATCAACAAGGCAGACGGCGATAACATCAACCGGGCCAAGGCAGCCGCGGCCGAATACCGGGCCGCGTTGCAAATCCTCAACCCCCGCTCGCCGAACTGGTCGACGCCCGTCGTGACTTATTCAGCGCTGACCGGTGCCGGCATCGCCGAGCTGTGGGACACCGTACTTGAGCACCGCGAGCGCATGATCAAAGCTGGAGAGCTTGAGGCGCGCCGACGCGAGCAACAGGTAAAGTGGATGTGGGCGATGCTCGAAGAGCGCGTCTTCGCGCGGCTGAAGTCCGACCCGATCCTCAAAGCGAAGCTTCCGCGCATCGAGGCCGCCGTCGCGGCCGGGCGGATGTCGGCGGCATTGGCCGTCGAAGAGATCGCCGTCGCGCTAGGCGTTTGAATCAAGCGCCACAAGGCGAAGTATGCCCGGATCCAGTTCTCCAGTCTTTACACTGTCACCCCCGGTGGCGAGCCAACCAGTCGCCTCATCTATGCCGCGGACCATTGTCATCACCGGCTTCGGGCCCTTCCCCGGAGCCCCATTCAATCCCAGCGAACCGCTGGCGATCGAACTGGCGCGGCGGCGCCATCCTGCCTTCGCCAACGTCCGGCGCGTCGTGCACGTCTTTCGCGTGACGTATGAGGCAATCGATCAGGAGCTGCCGGCATTGATCGCGCGCGAAAAACCCGCGGCGCTGATCATGTTCGGGCTGGCAAGTCGCACCAAGCACGTGCGGATCGAAACGCGCGCGCGGAACGTGCTCACGCGTCTTGTGCCCGATGCCGACGGGCAAATCCCTCTGGCCAGCGCCATCGCGCCAGGCGCGCCGCTGGCTCTATCGCTGCGAGCGCCGGCGCAGCGGCTGCTCATGGCCGCGCGGGCGACCGGCGTGCCGGCCGTGCTGTCCCATGATGCCGGCCACTATCTTTGTAATTATTTGTGCTGGCGTGCCGCAGAGGCCGCCGGCGCCGGCGCGCTGCGGCTGGCCGCGTTCATCCATGTCCCCGGCGTGCGCCGCGCGCGCATCCAGCACCGCGGCCTGGCATTGAGCCTCGATGATCTCGCGCGGGCCGGTGAAGCCATCGTGCGAACCGCCCTTACCACCGCGCGCTGATTTGGCGACGCTTCGTTGCCTGTTTTTAATGTGCCGCTGTGACGCATTGCCGTTGCGCATGGCCGGTGGCACACGCCATATTTTGGTCCGCAACCCGGTTCTCATTCCACTCCATGCTCCAGGTCATTCGAAAAGTGCTGCTCGGATTTCTTGTGCTCTTTCTCGTTCCCCTCGCAGTCCATGCGGCGCTCTATGCCGGCAAGGACCGTCCGACCAGCTTCCGCAACGCCGATTGGTCGAGCGTCGGCATGCTGCCGCCAGCAGACGCCGACCGCGATGCACGGTTACTCATCTTCACCGGCCGCACCGGTCGGTGGAAAGGCATTTTCGCCGTCCATAGCTGGGTCGTGTTCAAGCCCGGGGACGCCACCACCTGGAGCCGCTACGACGTGGTCGGATGGGGCGAACCGATGCGCACCAACGGGTGGGCGCCGGACGGGCGCTGGTTCAGCGACACCCCGCGCGTACTGGTCGATGTGCGGGGACCTGCTGCGGCGATGCTTATTCCAAAGGTCAAAGCGGCGATTGCAACCTATAGCTACAACCACTTCGGCGACTACCGCATTTGGCCCGGACCGAACAGCAACACCTTCACCGCCACTGTGTTGCGAGCGGTCCCCGAACTCGAGACAACGCTGCCGTCGAACGCGGTTGGCAAAGATTTCCGCGCGTATCCTTACCTGGGCCTCACCGATAGCGGCACAGGTATTGAGGCTTCGTTGTGGGGTCTTCTAGGCGTGAAGTTCGCCTGGATCGAGGGCGTCGAGTTGAACATTCTGGGCTTGGTCGCAGGTCTCGATCTGCGCCATCCCGCTGTAAAGCTCCCGGGCTTTGGGCGCATCGGCGCGGATGACGGAACCGCGATCGCGGCCCCCGCGCAGGCGAAATGACACTCCTGACGCCCGTGGTCCGGAGTGCACATGATCGCCAACCGCGATTGCACCTTGTGCTCGCGCGCTCTGGGGGACATCTCTCACGCGATTTTGTCCCGTGGCGGCGCCGCTCAACGTGACGCGCGCGACGGGCTGTGCCAACCTCTGTGGCGAGCACGGGAGAGCGCAATGCGCGATACGTGGCGGCGGCTTGAACAGATTGCGTTTCCGCCGATTCGGCGCGGGCGGCTCGAGACTCTTCAAGTCAACGTCGGCTATCGCTGCAATCAGTCATGCGTGCACTGCCACGTCAACGCCAGCCCGAACCGCACTGAAGAGATGTCGAGCGAGGTGATGGACGCAGTGCTTGCGTTCCTTGCCATAAAACGCGTGTCCACGCTGGACATCACTGGTGGTGCCCCGGAACTCAACCCGCACTTTCGTAGACTCGTACACGCAGCACGCGCCATGGGCATCCGCGTCATGGATCGCTGCAATCTCACAATTGTTGAAGTTCCCGGGCAGGAGGATCTCGCCCAATTTCTTGCGCATCAGCAGGTCGAGATCATGGCTTCCCTGCCCTGCTATCTCGAAGAGAACGTCGACCGGCAGCGCGGCAGAGGCGTATTCGAAACATCCATTCGCGTCCTAAAAAAGCTAAACGAACTCGGCTATGGGCGGGCGGAAAGCGGCCTCGCGCTCAACCTCGTGTATAATCCTCAGGGATCATCGCTGCCACCGCCACAGCGCGCGCTCGAGGAGGATTACAGGCGGGTGCTCGGGGCGCGTTACGGGGTCGTGTTCAACCGGCTTTATGCGCTGGCCAACATGCCCATCCAACGCTTCGGCGCGATTCTCATCGCTAACGGTGAGTTCGATCACTACCTCGATCTGCTGCAGCGTTCTCATGTCGACGCCAATCTCGACCACGTCATGTGCCGAAATTTAATCTCGGTGGACTGGCGAGGCTATGTCTACGACTGCGATTTCAATCAGATGATAGATCTGCCGCTTAGGCATAATGCACGCGAGCGCGTGCACTTGTCGGACCTGCTCGACGCCGAGATCGAGGGTCGCTCGATCCAGGTCGCGGGCCACTGCTACGGCTGCACCGCGGGGCAGGGATCAAGCTGCGGCGGCGCGTTAGCGTAGACCGCGCGGCAGAGTCCTGCTCCCCATTCCGGCCTCGCGCGCCATGCCACCATGCCAAAGCTCTCGATCATCATGCCGGTGCTGAACGAAGGCGAAGGCATCGCCGCAGCGCTCGACGCGCTTGCCGACATGCGGGCGCGCGGTACCGAAGTGGTCGTTGTCGACGGCGGCAGCGGTGATGCGACCGTCGAACGGGCACGGTTGCACGCCGATCAGATCGTCTTCGCCCCGCGGGGGCGGGCACGGCAGATGAATGCAGGCGCAGAGAAGGCATCCGGCGACGTGCTTCTGTTCCTGCACGCTGATACCCGACTTCCCGCCGACGCTGACTACGTTGTACTGAACGGCTTGGAGCGGTCTGGATGCGTGTGGGGCCGCTTTGACGTCAACATCGAAGGTCGTTCCCCCCTGTTGTCCATCGTTGGCCTGCTGATGAGCCTGCGCTCCCGCCTCTCCAGCATCGCGACCGGCGACCAGGCGATCTTTGTGCGTCGCGCGGCGTTCCACGCGGTCGGTCGCTTTCCGGCAATAGCCTTGATGGAAGACATCGCCCTCTGCAGACAGCTCAAAAATGTGAGCAAACCGCTGCGCCTACGCGAACGCGTGACCACCTCCGGCCGGCGCTGGGAGAAGAACGGCATACTCAAGACAATAGGGCTGATGTGGGGGCTAAGGCTCGCCTATTTCTTCGGTGCCGACCCAAAAAAGCTCGCCCAGCGCTACGGCTATGAATGATCCGGTCGCAGTCGCGGTGCTCGCGAAAGCCCCGCTGCCTGGCTTCGCAAAAACTAGGCTCATTCCCGCCCTGGGAGAGGAGGGTGCTGCCTTGTTGCAGGCGCGCTTGGTGGAGCATGCAGTTGAAACTGTATGCGCTGCTTGCCTCGGCCCGGTGACCTTGTGGGCGGCCCCTGACGAGAGTCATCCCTTGTTTCAAGGGATCAGCGCGCGCTTTGGCGTAGCGCTTGCATGCCAGGATGCCGGCGATCTCGGTGCGCGGATGCTGACTGCGATGGCGGCGGCAAATGCGCCAGCACTTATCGTTGGCACCGATTGCCCGGCTCTTACCTCCGACCATTTGCGTGCGGCCGCCGACATTCTGCGCGACGGAGCCGATGCTGCCATGATTCCAGCGGACGACGGCGGCTACGTACTGATTGGGATGCGCAGACCCGTGCGGGCGCTGTTCTCTGGCATGCGGTGGAGCGCGCCGGACGTACTGGACGAGACGCGGCGTCGTCTAAGAGATCTCGGTCTGACTTGGCGAGAGCCAGTTACGCTTTGGGATTTGGACCTGCCCAAGGATCTCGAGCGATTGCGCGGAATCGGCCTGCATCATCTGCTTCCAGCGACAAACTTGTGAACGTGGCGCTCTCCAGAGCGCGCGATCACGGCTCAATAGAGCCGGATCAAGGTTAAACCAACCATGATCATTAATGCCGCGGCGATACGGCCGGCGCGCGGTGGCTCCTTGAGAAACAAGATCGCGATCAGCGCACCGAAGAGAACACTGGTTTCGCGCAGCGCAGCGACGATCGCGATGGGGGCCACGGTCATCGCCCAAATCGCGACTGCGTAGGAGCCGAGCTGTAGCGTGCCGCCAGCAAGCCCGAGGCGCCAGTGACCCTCTATTGCTGCCATCACCCTACGTCCACGCCGTCCGAGTGCGTAGACCGCCATGACCGGGCCAATTCCCACGAAGAGCGCGGCTGAATAGGCATTCGCGCTTCCGGCTCGCCGTGCACCCATGCCGTCCACCACCGAATAGGCGCAAATCGTCACCGCGGTAAACAACGCAAATCCGATGGCCTTCGAATCGAGCCGGGTTACGTCACGACCGCCTCGTAGCGACAGCAACATGACTCCGCCGACCAGCAGAATGATGCCGCTCCAGCCGGCGAGGCTAAGCCGCTCGTCGACTAATGCGGTGGTCGCGACCGCGGTCATCAGCGGCGCCGATCCGCGGGCAATCGGATAGACCTGCCCCATGTCGCCTGCACGGTAGCTCTCGATCAGTGCGGCAAAATAGACAAGGTGGATCAGCACCGATGCGCCACACCACGGCCATGCATCGCGCGCAGGTAACCCGACGAGCGGTAGGAATGCAGCCGCAACGACCGCCGCGCCGATTGAGATCAATACTGTCGTCGCCAACGGATCGAGGCCGCCTTTGATGGTCGCGTTCCAACCGGCGTGGCAGGCAGCCGCGAGCAGCACTGCGGCAAACACGAGTGGGTCCATGGCGAGAATACTTCCAGGCCTTTGAGGCCGTCACGTTGTGATTCCGGCTGCCAGCGAGCCGTGTGCACTCAATTCCGGAACGTCGCCCCAACCCAGACCTTCGGCGCGGCGCGCTGGTATTGCTTGGGACGGGCGATCTCGACGCCGAGTACATGCGCCGCGTGCCAGCCCCAATGGGGGTCGTCGAGCATAGCCCGCGCGAGTGCCACCATGTCCGCCTTGCCTTCAGCGACAATCGCTTCGGCTTGCTTCGGCGCGGCGATCAGCCCGACCGTGCGCGTGACAATCCCGGCCTCGCGTTTCACCTTTTCGGCGAATTGCACATTCGTGTTGGCAACCAAGGTAGGGCGCGCCTCGGCGCTGATCCCTCCCGAGGAGATGCAGACGAAGTCGACCCCGGCGGCCTTCAGCGCCCGAGCGAAAGCAGCTGCATCGTCGGGGGTGAGCCCGCCTTCCACCCAATCGTTGCCGGTGATTCGCGCACCGAGCGGCATGCCGCGCGGCATGACCGCGCGCACCGCGTGCGCGATCTCCAGCGGGTAGCGCATGCGCCCGGGCAGTGAGCCTCCGTAGCCGTCGCTGCGCTTGTTGGAGACCGGGGAGAGGAAACTGTGAATGATTGCAGCACCGACGAAGGCGTCGCCAACTCGCTCCATCTCGGCGAGGCTCATGTCGAGGGGGCAGCGGCCAATCGGCGCCGAACGGAAGCGCCGACGGAGCAATGGTCTGCCAAGCATCCTCACCCGATCCGAGCGGTTGGCCCCCCTCCCATGGTCGCCGGGCGGAGGCTTTTCGGCCAGCATGAGCGAGTTGAATGCCGAGCTTGGCGGTACCGTATCGCCGGCAGTGGGCGATTACGCGGGCAAGCGCAGCTTCGCAATCATCGGAATAGAGTCCGAGGCAACCGTGGCTGATGCGCCCGCGGCGCTCCACCCCAGTCGCCTCGACCACGAGCAGCGCCGCCCCGGAATTGGCAAGCATGCCAAGGTGATTGAGGTGCCAGTCCGAGGCGACGCCGTCATCAGCGCTGTACTGGCACATCGGCGAGACGACGATGCGGTTCGCGAGTTCGAGATCGGCGAGCCGGATGGGAGAGAACAGGGGACTGGTCATGTCACTCGGCTTGATACAAAAGGGGAGCGAGAAGATAAGGAGCGGTGCCGCATCGTGAAAGCGGCGCGGATGTCAATTGCGACATCTCCGGGGCTGGGGCGTCGCGATGGATGTGGGGCGCACCGTTTCAGGCTGCCGTACGATGTCGGTTGACAAGCAGCTGAGCCTGGTCGGCCGTTGCTTCATCCGCCCTGGGGGGCGCGATCTCGATCCATCGCTCGGTCAAGCGAATGGCCTCGCGCAGTCGACAGAGGAACTGGGTCTCGTTGTAGTAGTGTTTCCAGCGGCCGCTGTCATAGAGCTCAACAAAATGTGCACGGTGACGCTCAGCGAGGGCGCGCCATTTTTGGGCGACCGCCTCGAGTGCATCTGCGGGTGACCGTGCCGACATGGAAGGGGCCGGATCGCACGTTCGCGGTGATGTCTCTTCGTCTGGGCCGAAGCACGCATAAGCAACGACAGACCGTTTCCTAAGCTCGAGGCACAAGACCGAATCGCTCGACATCATAATGCTTCTTGGGTGGAGCGGACGGGGTGCCTGCGTTTGCGATGGGAACGACTCACCCGAACGGCCGAAAAAACTGACCCGCCCGGACGGGGAAATCCGGGCGGGTCGCGTTGATCGGCGCAGGGGATCGGGGGGCGTGAGCGCCGATCGGGGCTGTAATCCAGGCTTTTTCGGCCTGTTCGCCTATTAGTCTCCGCAACTGGCCGAAAGGTTCAAGTCGATTTTTGAGGATCCGAAGCGATTTTTCGGCGCGCCAGCGCGATAACGCTCCGGGATGTCGCGGGAAAATACCAGTAGTTTCAGTGAATTACTTGAGCTTGGCGATCCGGAAAATGGCCGGGTCGCCGATTTAGCGCGTCGAACGCGTCCGTTCGGCCCGGATCGCACGAGATCGCATTTTGCCCCTTATGCCTGCACCCTGCTCGAGGACCAATCTTGTGCCCCAAGCACTCGCACGGCGACTGCGGCCATTTCACTCTCTCGCGGCTATGAAACCGACCACCTTGGATTCTGATTGCATTTGCCGAACGATTTTGCCCACCTCGTCCTTCGGCAGCTTCGTTTCGGAGAGGCGAATGCGGTAGAGTTGGCCTCCCATGTTCAGCGGTCCCTCGACCAGGGTGGCCTTGTAGGCGCCGAGAAAGTTGCTGATGTCATTTGCGGTGGCTTGTGGCGCAAAGCGCACGACGGCAAAGGAGCCGTGGCTTGGCGCGCTCGCGAGACCCGGACCGCTCGGAACACCTTGCTCTTTCACCATGACCGCGGCAATGACAACCGCTTGCACGAAAATCGCGACAACGGCGGCAGCTGCCGACCAGGCGAGTGTGCGCGGGGTGAGCCTCGACAACAATTCGGACAAGCGGCCGCCGAGATCGAACGAGCGTTGGCGCCGCGGGGCGCGCGCCTGTTCGGCATCGATAGCGGCGAACAGCTTCTCCATGGCGCGGGCCGACGGCGCACCGAGCGTCTCGTTGAGGTGAATCGTCTCGGCAAGCTCCTCGCGAACGAGATCATAGCGCCGCGCCAATTCGCGGTCCCCCGCAAGCGCTTGTTCGACGCGGTCGGCGTCGCGGCGATTGAGCGTCCCTGCGGCATGCCATGGTAGCAAGGCTTCTATCTCGTGGCGCTCCGGCTCTTTATTGATCGCATTCATGGCCAACCTCTCTCAATTCCTCCGGCCTTGAGCAGCTCCGCGAGCCGCTTGCGCGCGTAGAACATGCGCGTCTTGACTGTGTTCATCGGGATACCCACGATCTCGGCTACTTCTTC
>VAZQ01000695.1:0-1590 GCA_005883115.1 Alphaproteobacteria bacterium
CGTCTCGCTCCCGGCGCCGCATTCAAGAAATGTGCGCGCGTGGTGGGAGACGTTATCGGCAAGTTCCACCCGCACGGCGATCAGGCGGTGTACGACGCGCTTGTGCGCTTGGCCCAGGATTTCGCCCAGCGCTATCCCTTGATCGACGGACAAGGAAATTTTGGCAACGTCGACGGCGATAACCCGGCCGCCATGCGCTACACCGAGGCGCGGCTCACGGAGGTTGCGCATCTTTTGCTCGATGGCATCGAGGAGGACGCGATCGATTTCAGGCCGACCTACGACGGCTCGGAGAACGAGCCGGTGGTGCTGCCGGGCGCATTCCCAAATCTTCTCGCCAATGGCTCGCAGGGCATTGCCGTTGGCATGGCGACAGCGATCCCGCCCCACAATGCCGCCGAGCTCTGCGACGCGGCCCTTCATCTGATCGATACGCCGAATGCCAGAAGCCGCACGCTTTTGAAATACATGCCCGGTCCCGATTTCCCGACCGGAGGTGTTATCGTCGATCCTCCCGCCGTCATCGCCGAGGCCTATACCACCGGCCGCGGGTCGTTTCGGGTCCGGGCGCGCTGGCATAAGGAAGAGACCGGTCGCGGCACTTACCTCATCGTCGTTACCGAAATCCCATGGCTGGTGCAGAAAGGCCGGCTGGTGGAAAAGCTCGCTGAGCTCGTCAACGCGAAAAAGCTGCCGCTCGTTGCCGACGTACGCGACGAATCGGCTCGTGACATCCGACTCGTGATCGAACCGCGCTCGCGTGCGGTCGATCCCGGGCTGCTCATGGAATCCTTGTTCAAGCTGAGCGAATTCGAAACCCGCATTCCGCTCAACATGAATGTCCTGGTGCGCGGACGCATCCCCAAGGTTATCGGCCTCGCGGAGGTGCTGACCGAGTGGCTTGCCCATCGCCGCGAGGTGCTGTTGCGGCGTTCGCAATTCCGGCTCGGGCAGATCGAGCATCGGCTGGAAGTGCTGGGCGGTTACCTCGTCGCCTATCTCAACCTCGATAGAGTCATCAAGATTATCCGCAAGGAAGACGAGCCGAAGCCGGTTCTGATGAGGACGTTCAGGCTCTCCGATGTGCAGGCCGATGCCATTCTCAACATGCGGCTGCGCAACCTGCGCAGGCTCGAGGAAATCGAGATCAAGCAGGAGGACAAGGAGCTGCGTGTGGAGCGCAAGTCGCTCAAGGCGCTCATCGGCTCGGAAAAGGAGCAATGGAACAGGGTCGCTGACGAGATCAGGGAGGTGCGTGCAAAGTTCTCTACGAAGACGCCACTGGGAAAACGCCGCACAATATTTGCCGAGGCGCCCGAGCACGACCTAGCGGCGATCGAACAGGCACTCGTCGAGCGCGAGCCGATCACGGTGATCGTGTCGGAGAAGGGCTGGATCCGGGCGCTGCGGGGCACGGTGAGCGATCTATCGAGCATCGCATTCAAGGCGGATGACGGCCCGAAATTCGCATTCCCGGCAGAGACAACCTCGAGGTGCATGGTGTTCGCCAGCAATGGCCGCTTCTACACGCTGGATGCCGCCAAGCTTCCCGCTGGCCGCGGCCATGGCGAGCCGATCAGGCTGTTTATA
>VAZQ01000695.1:1609-3225 GCA_005883115.1 Alphaproteobacteria bacterium
TCTCGTAGCTGCTTTCCGCCATCAAGGTGGGCGCAAATTCGTTGTTGCAAGCGCACAAGGGCGCGGCTTCGTTGTTCCAGAGGACGAATGCCTCGCCAACACTCGTAAGGGTAAGCAGGTGCTCAACGTCGTCGCGCCTGATGCCGCGCGGGCGCTCGCGATCGTGGAGGGGGAGCTCGTCGCATTGATCGGCGAGAATCGCAAGATGGTGATCTTCCCGCTCGATCAGGTTCCCGAAATGGCGCGCGGACGCGGCGTGCGGTTGCAACGATACAAGGACGGGGGCCTCAGCGACCTCAAGACGTTCATGGCCGAACAGGGTCTGTCCTGGACCGATACCGCGGGCCGCGCGTTCACGCTAACGCTCAACGAGCTTGCCGATTGGCGGGGCAATCGCGCTGACGCCGGACGATTGGCGCCGAAGGGTTTCCCGCGCTCCAATACCTTTGGCCAAGTGCGCGCCAACGGCAACGGGGAGGGGAGATGAGAGCATATTGATCCCTTGCGCCACACCTCGATGTGCGAGAAAAGCGCTGTCGAGCGGAACCAACGCATCACCGCATCGTTCAAAGCACCCAGGTGCTGGGAAGATCAGATGGAGAAAATCGTAAGGCTCAATCATCGCCTCAAAAGACGAGGTTCGAGACAGAGCGCCGTGGTTCGGCCCTCGCGCGGCGAGGCCGAGGAGGCAGTGCGTACGCTCATTCGTTGGGCTGGCGATGACCCTGACCGCGAAGGACTTGTCGGCACACCGGCGCGCGTCGCTCGCGCGTACGAGGAGTGGTTTGCAGGGTATTTCGAAAATCCGCGCGAGTACTTGAAGCGGACCTTCGAAGAAGTCGCCGGCTACGACGAGATCGTCCTGCTGCGCGACATCCGGTTCGAATCACATTGCGAACACCACATAGCGCCGATCATTGGGCGCGTTCACATCGGCTATCTGCCACGCCAGCGTGTTGTGGGAATTTCCAAACTCATCCGTCTGGTCGACGTCTATTCGAAGCGGCTTCAAGTACAAGAGAAAATGACCGCTGAGATCGCCGCGTGCCTGGACAGCGTGCTTAAGCCATTCGGTGTCGGCGTGGTGGTGGAAGCCGCGCACGAATGCATGACCACCAGGGGGGTGCATAAATCCGACGTGACGATGGTGACCAGCTGTATGCTGGGAACCTTTCGGACCAAGGCAGTGACGCGCCAGGAGTTCTTATCGGCCATTAACTTGAGGGGCGGCTCTTCCGGCGGACATACCACTGTCTAAAACTACGACTTCCGAAGGCCATTTAGCTCGCAATAAATATGATCGACACCGGCGCGTTTTCAAACACGGCCGCCGCGGTGTCCCCGAAGAACAGCTTGTCGCCCGGGCGGCGGCTCACGCCCATGATGATGAGATCATGGGGGCCTTTCTTAGCTTCGGCGAGAATTGCGTCGCGTGCCGCCACGTCCGAGTGGACGACGGGTTTTGCCCTGACGTCGCGGTGGTCGGCCATCTCGATTATATCTTTCATGATGGCCTGCTCCTGCCGACGTGCGCGGAAGGCGCGACGCTTGCGGCGATCGCTTGCGGCGCTGGTGGCAACGTAGAGCGCAGCCAACGTGCCGCCGCAGGCGCGGGC
>VAZQ01000695.1:3255-5965 GCA_005883115.1 Alphaproteobacteria bacterium
AACGGACTTCGCTGCGGCTCGCGGAGGTGATCGCCATTCCCGGCCACGATGGCGAGCGGGCCCTCAAATGCCGAAGCGATCCGGCTGACGCGTTCATCAAAGAGGCCGCTTTTGCCGCGCGTATTCTCGATCCCGACAAACAGGAGATCATAGCCTTTTTTCGCCTCCTTCGCGATTGCTTCCTCGGTGTCGGTGCCTTGCTTGCGAACCGTGACGTCGACCAGCGAGGCCTCGCCGTCGCTGTTGTGCGCAGGTTTGGTCTCGTCGGCGGCCGCCTTGATGGTTTCCTCGGTGCGATTGCCCGCCTCCTTCTCCAGTTCCTGTTTGTGTTTGGACATGTCCTTCTGCGACACCGACAGGACCGTGATTGGAATGCCTCGGCTGGCGGCCAGGAGCCCTGCGAGGTTGGCCGCGAACTTGCCATTCGTGCTCTCGTCCACGGCAAGCAGCAGGCGTTCCAGATTCGACACGAAGCCGCGCGCCTCGAACTCCTCGCGCTCCAGCCGCTGCTTCTCCGCTCTGCCCATCGGCACCCGCGCCAAGGCCCAGCGCAGCATCGGTGGCATGGCCATGGTCGTCGCAACGGCCATGGTGACGATCATGGTGAAGAGATCTTGGGTGAGCGCGCCCATCGACAATCCGATCGTGGCGATGATCACCTCGGTCGAGCCGCGTGCGTTCATGCCGCAAGCGAGTGCAAAGGCTTCGCGCCGCCTCAGTCCGGCGATTTCGCCACCGATGAAGGCGCCGGCGAATTTGCCGAAACTCGCAATCGCGATCAGGCCGACGGTCATGAGCAACAGGGTGGGATCCCTCAAGACCGTGAGATCGGCAGAGAGCCCTGCAATACCGAAGAACACAGGCATGAAGAATGCTAGAATGAGACCGCGCAGTTGCGCGTCGATATGTTTGGTGAGAATCGGGGATTCCCCGATCAACACACCAGCGACGAAAGCGCCGAGCACCGTGTGCACGCCGATGAAGTGCGTCAGTAGCGCCATGGCTCCCATGATCACGAGAATGGTCGTAATCACGGCGAATTCGCTTTCGAAGTTGTCGTTCGTCCACCGAATGAGGAAATGAACGATCCAGCCGCCGACGGTGAAGCTCGCAAGCAGGAACGCGGCCGTTCCCAATACGCTTTTGATGACGTTGACGACGTCGATCGTGCCTGCCTGGGCGAGACCGAAGATGATGGCGATGATCACCCAGCCAATGGAGTCTTCGCAGATGGCGGAGGCGACGATGATCTGTCCGAGGTTGCGTCGGGTAAAGCCCATTTCGCGCACGATCGCCGCCACAATCTTGATCGACGAAATGGACAACGCGGTGCCGAGGAACAGGGAGGGAGGTGAGCAGACGCTGATCCGGATGCGGAAGGAGCCATTCTGGCAGGAACTGACCGAGCACAAACCCACAAATGAACGGAATTGCGACGCCGGTGACTGAGATGCTCAGCGATGCCTTGCCGACCGTTCGCACGAGCTTGAGGTCGGTTTCCATTCCCGTCAGCAACAGCAGCAGGAGAATGCCGTACTGGGAGACGCCGTCGAGCATGGCTTTCTGCTCGGCCGTGCGTGGAAAGACGGCGTGCTGCAAGTCCGGCCACAGCACGCCGAGTACTGAAGGTCCGAGCATGATGCCACCCAGCAACATGCCCATCACGGACGGTTGCCCGATCCGATTCATGATCTCGCCCAAGAGACGGCCGACCAGCATTAGCGTGATGAGCTGGGCGAGAAAGACGACCTCCGACGCGTCGCTCTTCTCGGCCGCAAGCGAGGGCGCTGTGCTCAGCGCCAGGATCGCGGCGGTGCAAAGGCTTACGCGCGCGCCCTTGCGTGCGGCAGCAACGATTGGGGTCGAGCAGGTCATGGGGGCCCGCGGCCCCTCAATCCGGCCCAATCGCAATTGTTCCCGGCAGCTTCGCTAAACGCATAGCCGGCAGTTGGACCAGCAAAAGCGCGGTTGGCACTGCAATTGCAAATTACTTGCAAGAAGGCTATCCAGGTGGAAGCGGAATTTCACCATGGCTGTCTCGTCCGTGCCGCAAGAGCGATCGTCCTCCCCATCCGCATATCCGGAAACCGGCTGGCGGCGCAGCCGTAGCACACCTTCCCTGTCCGAGGTCTTTGGCTCGGTCACGACGCGCCCGCACGGGCCGTTATGGAAAAAGCTCCTGGCCTTTCTCGGACCCGGCTATCTGGTCGCAGTCGGTTACATGGATCCGGGCAATTGGGCCACCTCGCTCGCCGGCGGGTCCAAGTTTGGCTACGCGTTGCTTGTCGTCGCGCTGCTTTCGAACCTCATGGCCATCCTGCTGCAGGCGCTATGCGCGCGGCTAGGCATTGGGGCTGGCCGCGATCTCGCGCAGGCCTGTAGCGATGCGTTTCCGCCCGCCCTGTCTTGGCCGCTTTGGCTGCTCGCTGAGGTCGCCATCTGCGCGACCGATCTCGCTGAGGTGATCGGCACTGCCATCGGCCTTAATCTTCTGTTCGGGATTCCGCTGGAGATCGGTGTGGTCATCACGGCGCTTGACGTGTTTCTCATTCTCGGAATGCAGCATCTGGGCTTCCGCTGGGTCGAATCCTTCGTAGTGGCTCTGCTCGGCGTCATCGCCGCCTGTTTTGCGGTTCAGATTGCGCTCGCGCACCCCGATTGGCGCAAGGTAATCCTTGGTTTCGCGCCAACGACGCAACTCGTAACTGAT
>VAZQ01000696.1:0-430 GCA_005883115.1 Alphaproteobacteria bacterium
CGCTCGTCGCGGCCATGGGCGCGCGATTCACCGATGTCGTTTGCCAGCCCTGAATGTCCGTAGGTCGGGATGCCGGCGTTGCGAAGGTAGCTGCCGTCGGTCGCGCCGGTGCTCATGGTCGGCAGCACCACTGCGCCGGGAAAAAATTCGGCCGACAATTGCGTGATCGGTCCGATGATCCCCTCGCTCAGCGCCGAAGGCGCACTGAGCGTCGCTTGGTCTATCTGCTTAACCGCAATCTGATCGTCGGCAAGCACGCGCTCAAGCGTGGTTTTCACGCCATCGACGGGCTCGCCGGGCATGATCCGGCAATTGACCTTGGCGCTCGCAAGCTGCGGCAACGCGTTGATCGCATTGCCGCCGTCAAGCATGGTCGCGACACAGGTCGTACGCAATTGTGCGTTATAGAACGAGTTGGCGCTCAGGCGGG
>VAZQ01000696.1:546-1912 GCA_005883115.1 Alphaproteobacteria bacterium
CGTTCAGGTTCACCGGAAAGCTGAAGGTTGAAAGACGGGTCAATCCCGCGGCCAGGCGATAGATCGCATTGTCCTTGACGGGAAGCGAGCTGTGACCGCCTTTGTTTTTGACGGTCAACTCGTAGCTCACCGAGACTTTTTCGCTGGTCTGGACAGAGTTGCGGATTGCTTTGCCGCCCCTCAGCCCGACACCGCCGCCCTCATTCAGGGCGAATTCGGCATCGACCAGGTCGCGGTGGTTTTTCAACAACCACTGGATCCCCAATGCATCCTTGTCGAGAATTTCTTCATCGGTCTCCAGCGCCACGATGATGTCGCGGTCGGGCTTGTAGCCTTCCTGCCGGTAGCGGATGAGATTGGCGATGAAGGCCGCTGCCATGTATTTGTCATCGCCGCTGCCGCGGGCATAAAAATAGCCGTCCTGCTCGATCAGCTTGAACGGATCGGTCGACCAGTCCTCGCGGCTGGCAGGAACCACGTCGATATGAGCGACCAGCAGGATCGGCTTGCGCGCGCCGGTGCCCCTGAGGCGCGCGACGAGATTGCCCTTACGCGGCGCCGGCGAGAAGGCGTGAACGTCGGCTTCGGGGAAGCCGCCAGTACGCAGCCGCGCCGCCATGGCTTCGGCCGCCTGGGCGGTGTCGCCCGTTGCTGTCACCGTGTTGATCTCGATGAGTTCCTTGTAGATGTCGAAGGCGCGCTGCTGGTTGACGTTCAGGCCTTCAGCCGCGAGCGGCGTCCATGTGGCCGCCGACATTAGTATTGCCGCGCAAAGCGAAACAGGACGAGGCCACCCCTTGAAACCTGAACCGGAAATTCGACGCATCTGATCCATCCTTCAAAATCGACCTGACGTTACTTCGAGTCCTTGGCGGCGACGACTTCGATCTCAACCAGGAAGCCTGGATTTGCAAGCGCCGCAATGCCAACGACAGAGCGGGCCGGAAGGTTTGGTTGGGTGCCGCCGAAGAATTGGGTGTAGCCTTCCATGAAGGCCTTGAAGTCCATCGGCGCGCGGGCGTCGTGCACCAGAAACACCTGCATCTTGACGACATCGGCCATGCCTAGGCCCTGTCCTTCGAGAATCTGCTTGATCTTGTTGAGCACCCCGACCGTCTGGGTTTTGGTGTCACCATAGGCCTGCGGACTGGACGGGTCGGCATCCCTGCTAATCACGGGCGGTACCTGACCGCTCACATAATAGGTGACTGCGTCGCCCGAGACTCGCACGGCCTGGGCGATCGGAAACGTCGAGTTGGGAATGGGATATCGAACGATGTCGGCTTGAGCGACGCTCGAGCCAAGCAACAGGATAGCCGATGCCAACAGTCCGTATTTCATGTTTGTCTCCGTATGAGGATGATCA
>VAZQ01000696.1:1926-3223 GCA_005883115.1 Alphaproteobacteria bacterium
CGCGCTTGACGTCTTCAGCCGTCACAGTGTCCTGGTATTGGTTTCCGAAGTGCGTCCGCACATAATTGACGACGGCGGCGACCTGATCGTCGCTCATCATCGCACCGACGGGTGGCATCGCCCGTTGTCCCCTGACGACGACATAAACCGGATAGCCGCCGGACTCGAGGTTTGCGTCTTTGGCAAGTGAGGGATAATTGCCCGCACCGGTCGCGCCGCCGCCGTCAGGCATGTGGCATCCTTGACAGACGTTCGCGAACAACTGCTCTCCGGTCGATTCCGTGAATTTGAATCCCGTGCTCAGCGAGCCCTGCGAACGGCGTTCCTCGTCGGCATGTGCTGCAGGCGATGCCCATCCAATCAACGCCAGGCTTGCTGCGGCCAAGGCGCCGGTCAACAACGCCAAACTGAATTTCCCTGATTCAATTCGGCTCATCGGCATAGCATCAAATCCTGACGACGCGGTCATGCAACCGCTTGATGGCATCGAGTGAGGAAAGTATCGCGCCTTCCTGCCAGGCTGGAAGGTAGGAGGCATGCTCGCCGGCCAGCACGATCCTGCCGTCGATCTGGCACAGATTGTCGTAATGCTCCTCCCGCGCCTTCTCGCTCCAGGCTCCCGCGCATCCCAGGATGAAGGGGACACGATGCCAGGCGACGGCGATGCCGTTTTCGAACTCGGCGCTGTATTGTGGATGAATCCTGGCACCAAATTCAACCGCACGCGCAACCCGGTCGGCCGGCGCCATCGAGGTGAATTCGTAGGCGTTCGCTCCCTCAAAAACATAGGCGCCGAGCAGCACCCCGCGGCCATTTCGATTGAAGCCGCTGCTCGGATAGGAGATCTGCCGGATGGGCAGGTCGGTGTAGCTGATGCCGCCGTAGATCGCTTGGTCCTCCTCCCAGAACCTACGTTTGAATTGCAGGCCGATCTTGACGGAGGACGAATAGGGCACGGCGTCGATGGCCGCCTTCCTGCGCGGGCCGACGTCGATCTGGATTTGACCCAGAATAGAAAGAGGGATCGTGCATACGCACCATTCGGCCGTCGCAATTTGAGGCGTGGATGGCGTTTTGGAGTTCACGTAGCTGACCGTGACGCCGCCATCGCTCTGTTGAATGCGGATCACCTTGGCGTCGTACTGAATGAGATCGGCGATCTGCTTTGCGAACGCCTTCCCGATCATGTCCATGCCGCCGACGGGCTGAAACATGGTGGTCTGGAATTGATGCAGGGCGAAATTCTGCAAATATCGCCAAAGCCGCGATTTCAAGATGTCCGACAGGTTGATGGGCT
>VAZQ01000697.1 GCA_005883115.1 Alphaproteobacteria bacterium
CCCTCGATGATGGTGATGTTGGCGTAGCGCACGTCGTTCTCGAGCTTCTGCCGCCGCTCGTTCATCCGCTCGCCGCGCGCTTCGAGCAATGCCGCCACGGGAACGCCGCCGACGCGCGCGGAGGACCACAGGAAGACTTGCGAGGTGCCGTGGTCGCCGATCACCTGCGCTTCGACGTGAGCAGCGTCCACGCCGAAATGCTTACCCAGGTGAACGCGAAATCGCTGGCTGTCGAGATACGTGCCGGTGCTCAACACCGCCGCGCCGTGGTACGTCTCGCGTGCGACATCGGCGAGCGGGTCGGGCGGATCGGTCACCACGAGCAGCACTGCGTTGGGCTCCGCATGCACGATCCTGGGCACGATATCGCGAAAAATTTCGGCGTTCTTGTCGAGCAGCTTGAGGCGGCCCTGTGGGTCGTTGCGGTCGGTCGCGCCGCCCGTTTTTTCGTTCACGCCCGCGGTGATGAGCACGATGCCCGCGCCCTTGAGCGCGTCGTAATCGCCGTCGACGATGTCGACTTTCGGCCCGAGCGGCGTGCCGTAGCGCATGTCGGTTGCCACCGCCAGCGCATGTCGGTTGCGACCGCCTCCGCGGTCTTGCGGTTGCGGTTGACGAGCACGATCTCGCGCGCGCTGCCGCGGGTGACGGCGGCCATCGCGCAGGCGCAGCCGACACTACCCGTTCCAATAATGCCAATCTTCACGGGCTGCTCCGTTGTCGGGCTGTCAACCCGCCGATGATCCAATCGTTCCGGACCCGTGCATGGAAGGACCTGGATCTATCGGACCAAACGTCGAAGAAAGGAGCTCACTCCTTTGCAACGCGGGTCGCCTCGAACAGGAACCAGAGGCGCCGCTCGGCCTCGTCGATCCAGTTCTCGATCAAGCTGGCGGTCGCCACGTCCTCGTGCTCGTCGCAAATCGCATGCGTCTCGCGCAAGCTCGCCACCAGTTGCTTGCTGTCATCGCGCAGCTCGGCGAGCATGTCCAACGGCGTGACGAAATCGGCGTCGTTGTCCAAGACGCGCTGCAAGCGGCCGATATGGCCGATCGAGCGCAACGTGACGCCGCCGATCTTGCGCACGCGCTCGGCGATGTCGTCGGTCGTCGCGAAAATCTGCTCGCCCTGCTCGTCGAGGAGGAGGTGATAGTCGCGGAAGTGCGGGCCGGACACATGCCAATGGAAATTCTTGGTCTTCAGATAAAGCGCGAACATGTCGGCGAGCAGGATGTTGAGCGCGCCGGAAATTTCCGTCACGGCGTTGGGGCTCAGGTCGGTGGGTGTATCGAGCCGGGCGAGGCGCAGCGCGGCCGCTTCTTTTGCTTTCGCCATTCCTATCTCCTTTTGATGCAGCGAGTCGGGCGCTGAGCGCGACATTTCCTCGCTCGAGCAAGCCGAATATGTGGCCGCACGCGACGGACGGCTTGATCGTCCTTGCGCTCTGTTGATCAGTCTTGCTCAGCGCATGCAGAAACCGATGCAGCTGATTTGCAATGCCTCATGTACTCAACCGGAAACTTCGCACTACGTGTAAGGCGCAACGGATGGGCCACGTACTTTAGCTGGTCGTGACCATAGGCCTCAGGGGGCGCAAGATAAGGAGTGTGTCGCGTGTTATGCAGGATCACGATCGGCCTCGCGATAGGTGCCGCCCTCAGCGCGGGGCCAGCCGCTGACGCATTTGCGTTTTCGGGCGGGGTTGCGCACGTGGTCACGCATCCGCTTGCGATGAGTACGAGTGTGCCGACAGAGCATGCAGCCGCTGTCCGCCCGGACGCTGACGCCAGTCAGTATCTCAGTGGGCATCGCGCACGTATCAGATGAAACATCAGTCCCGCATCGTAGAGAAGCACGAGGCGGGCCCAGAAGAGGAGTTGCAGTCATGAAACGCGTTTTTGCGGTCCTACTGGCGGCGACGTGCGTCGTCGCATCTACGCCTAGCTTCGCTCGCGGAGGCGGTGGGCACGGCTTCGGTCGCGCCGGCGTCGTGCGCGATCCCACGACTATCTTCGGAGCAGGAGCGTCGGCGGCGCCCGCTTTCCAAAGCCGGATTCCGTCGCCACTTCCGGCGCCGAGCCAGCCGCCCGTGATCAATGGTCCGTCGGCGC
>VAZQ01000387.1:0-597 GCA_005883115.1 Alphaproteobacteria bacterium
TGATTTCCGGCGCCTCGCCAAACGACGGCTGCCCGCTCCAATATTCGATTACATCGACGGCGCCGCCGATGACGAAGTGACTCACCGGCGTAATACGAAAGCGTTCTAGAGCTGTGACCTCATACCCCGCGTCCTGCGCGGCGTAGAGAACGTTGATCTCTCCGTCACCGTCATGGGCCAGAAGCTTGCTCTGCCGGTCTATTGTTCTCCTACCGCCTTGCAGCGTCTCTTCCACCATCAGGGTGAACGCGCTGTCGCAGCCGCGGCTGCAAGATACGGCACAATGTTCGGAGTGTCTTCGCTCGGCACGGTGAGCCTTGAGGAGTTGCGCAACGCGCACGATACACCGCAGGTCTATCAGTTTTATTTTCACAAGGATCGAGGCCTCAACCGGGCCATGCTGCAGCGGGCCAAGGATGCACGTGTCGAAATCATGATGCTGACCGTAGACAGCATCACAGGCGGGAACCGCGAACGCGATCTGCGCACTGGCTTTTCCATACCGTTCAGGTTGACGCTCGCTGGGATGCTGCAATTCGCGATAAAGCCTATGTGGGGAATCAACTATGCCACTAACGAGCGGTTCAGGTTGCCCCA
>VAZQ01000387.1:671-7067 GCA_005883115.1 Alphaproteobacteria bacterium
CTGGGACGATGTGGCTGAGATGGTGCGGACATGGAACGGTCAATTCTGCCTCAAAGGCATCATGTCCGCCGCCGATGCCAAGCGCGCTGTCGAGATCGGGTGTACTGGCATCGTCGTCTCCAACCATGGCGGCCGGCAGCTGGACGGCTCACGGGCATCATTCGACCAACTCGTCGAAATCGTCGATGCCGTGGCCGATCGGATCGACGTGCTCATGGATGGCGGGGTTCAGAGGGGGACCCATGTCCTGAAGGCCCTCTCGGTCGGCGCCAAGGCGGTCGGCGTCGGCCGCTACTATCTCTATTCTTTGGCTGCGGCCGGCCAAGCTGGGGTCGAGCGGGCACTCGGCCTGATGCAAACTGAAATAGAGCGCGACATGAAGCTGATGGGTTGTACCGCAATCGGCCAGCTCTCGCGCGACAATCTGCGGTTCAGATGAGTGACACGCAATCAGCGAAGTTCTCGCAACGACCCGATCGTGGCCTGCGCCGATTACAAGGTTGAATGTCCGAGTCGAGTCAAATTCGGCCCGGGCTACATGCCTGTGAACGTCCGCAGCCCTTCCTGTGTGTACCGAAAACCTGATCCGTGTTGATTAGTGCCATACGTCGGAGCGGTCGCCGACAGGTTTCCGGCATTTCTGGAAAAACTGAGCGGTCCCTTTCAACAGGTTGCAGCGGTGAACCCGTTGATCTGCAGCAGGTTTCTCCACCGAGGTACACGGAGTGCTGGCAAATACCTAGTACAGATGCGCCCCACTCGCAGCTACAGTGGTCAGCACGTGGTGGAGGGCGTCGTGCATCGCGGTTTGCTCTTCCGCGTCGAGCGAGCCACCTAAATCCAGCGGCCCGTCGTATGGGAGGGGAGGAGTCGCAAGGCTCCCCCTATCCCGATTAGTCGTGTGATCTAACGAATTTCAGCCAACGTAGACGACGCGCTCTGGGGGGCCTTTGCTTCAGCTGGCGTCTTCGGCTGTGCTGGAAGCTGAAGCACCATTGCCTGTTGCCCCTCATGCAAGTCCGTCAGGAGAACAAACGTGCCATCCGGAAATTCGAGTGCGTCGTGATGCACCTGTGGTACGTCCTTGTCGATTTGTCGAAAGACCGCCGTTCTGGAGCTTATTGTTCTCCAGCCAGAGAGACGGAAAGACGCACATATCACCTCCGCGGAAAAGGCGAGTTCTGTTCCGGGAAGAATGCAGACCGCCGTTGTGGAATCCTCAGGCGCGGCAAACCCACATGTACCGGTGTTGAAGTTGTGGGTTGTAAGCTTGTCACCGACCTTTGCAGGGCGTGACTTGACGTTGTGTAGGCTAAAGTCACACATGGCAGAGGAGCTTCTCTTTGCGAGCGCCCCACCCACCCAAACCCATTAGCAAAAAACGGGGCAATAAGCCAGCACGCACGGGGGAGGCGGTGAATGCCTATGCGAGCGGCAATGCCATCTTGCCGTTTCCGAGTCCGGCGTCACCGTCAGGGCGAGTTGAAGATGCGCTTCGGCCAGGAGAAGTTGCGCTCATTCCCAAGTTGATGCGGGCCCCGTTGAAACAGGAGACCAAGCCATGTTCATCGCCATGAACCGCTTCCGCGTGAAGAAAGGTTCCGAAGAGGCCTTCGAGAAAGTATGGCTCAGCCGCGATACGCAGCTGACCAAGGTGCCCGGCTTCGTCGAATTCCACCTGCTCAAGGGACCCGAGCACGAGGACTTCACGCTCTATTCCTCGCACACCGTTTGGCAGAGCAAGGCGGCGTTCGAAGCCTGGACAAGGTCGGAGGAATTCCGTGCCGCCCACAAGGATGCGGGCCAGAACAAGCCGCTCTACATCGACCATCCGCAATTCGAGGGCTTCGAGGTGCGCCAGACTGTGCGTCGGGGCGAGGCTGCGGTCGCCTAGCTCATGTTGATCGGTGTTGCCCATCAACCAGACCACAGCGTCAGACTGCGGAAAGAGAAAGAGTTAAGGAGTAGAGCATCGACGGTATGGGCGCACCAGACTGGCACCCTTCAAACGGCGCTCTGTGTAGTCGAAGTCCGTAATGCCGGCCGAAAGATACTCGACAGCAGCAGCCCATTCGTCATTCTGTGTCATCAGTTCCTCGAGACGAAAGAGCGGCGCCGAATCCACAATGCTGATGATGCCATTCACATGCATCATATAGTGCGCTGGAACGTGATCGCCGTTCTCGCCAAGAATCGGCAACTTCCCAACTGAGGCGGCCAGAATGTGCGGGCCCTGGCTGATCTTCGTCCCGTTCGCAGGTATGTTTGCTGCGTTCTTGATCTATGACAGTAATTGGCGACGGCCTCGCAAGACCGAACTCGAAGGGTGGATGCATCTTGGGCTTTTCGCCGGGTTTGCGATGATGTTCATTTTGATGTGGGCGTTCTGCGCTAAAAGCGCGAATTAGGGGACAAGGCTCGCGCGCTAACATCCGGCCGTGAATGTCGCGCGACATATTTAGCCGAATCTGGCTACCAGAGACTATTCGCGCACGAGCTGCAAAAATCTGACATGCATCCGACGCCTTGGTTAGCGTGTGACTGCATGCCGGGCATGAAGGATTCCAAACTGGTCTCGGCCCATGACTTTTGGAAATCGGAGCGACAACCCGCCGAAAAGCGGCTCCGAAGCGGAGTACCGGAACTGAGCGGGTATCTCAGGCGTTCCCCGTGAGGCGAAATACATGGGGTGGACGCGTTTTTATCGTGAACTTGACATCCCAATCCGCGGCGGTCGCGGCCGACATGATGCGAAGCAATTCTCTGTTCGCTTCTGCTTCCGTCACGCACCGCTGCCGACGCATTCCGCGATCGCTTCGGTGATGAACGCTTGACGTACACTACGCGGAAGCTCTGGCGGCTCGCCTTAAAACTGAAATCGAAGCGCATCTACGCGCCGCGGATTGTCGCCGACCACATCATGATGCAGGAGGATTTCGAACGGCTGCACAAGTTCCTGTCTGAGACGGAGGGCCTCTCAGAAGTCTCCGACGATATGCGAGAGCTGGTCGAGGAGGAATGGCCGGAGTTGTTGCATAAGCTGCCGCCGAAAGTGCCGTAGTCGGGTTGACCTAATATGCCTAGGCGCTGATAAGGACCGCGCCGACAATTGTTCCCCAGACTGCTGCTGCCGCAATGCCGACTAATATAATCGCGCCAAGCAGGGCAAGGGAGAGCAGCAGTCCGTCTTCCTCGACATAGGCAAGAGAGATAAGTGAGATCACCATCGCAGGCGCGACGTTACTCAAGGGCACCGGCGTGAGTAGCAGGACAGCAGTCAACAAGAGGATCATGATTCCGACAGCGCACTTCGCCGCCTCAAATGTGATCGGCCAGCGTGGATGAACGACTTTCTCAAGATATTTCAGGACATGAATGGCGCGCCCGCCTAGCCGGAGTATCTGCTTAGTCGGCAAGCGTCGCGTCATGACGAAATGTGGGAAAACAGGTTCGCCGCGGCCCACAATCAACTGCACTGCCATGACCGCGAGGATGAGCCCGGGAATAGTGGAGCCTACCGGTGTCGTTGCCAGCAGTCCAAGAGACAGCATGATTATCCCGAACGAATGCCGGTGCAAAGTTGACGTCAGCCAGCCAACAGTGACGTACTCTGCAGATGCTTGATGAATGACTTCCTCCAGCACCCGTGAGCTCGGAATGCGCCGCGGCCTTGATTGTGAGTGTGGGCGCGAGTCACGATGTACCGAGCGATAAGAAGTACTGGCTCGATCGCGCAATGCTTCAAGTTCTATGAGGCTGCGATAGACGACAAGATATTCGCGCGCCATCCGCCGCGCTGTGAATCGCTCCTCGAAGCGCTGCCGAATGGCGCCGCGAGAGAGCCGAGATAGTTTGTCGGCGGCGGCAACGGCCTCCTCCTCGTCTCCGACAACGAAGCCGGTCAGCCCATCTTCGACGATTTCGGGGACCGACCCTCTATTGAACGCGATCACCGGCGTGCCGCAGGCCATTGCTTCAATCAACACTAAGCCGAAAGGCTCGGGCCAAGCGATCGGCGCCAGCAGCGCCATGGCACCACTGAGGAAGCTCGACTTTTCGCCGTCATTGATCTCGCCGATATACTCGACGTCAGGGGGCGTGAGCAGCTTACGGATTTCGGACTCGAAATAGTCACGATCGACAGCGTCGATCTTGGCTGCGATCTTGAGCGGCACCCCACAACGCTTGGCTATCCAGATCGCCTGATCGACAGCCTTTTCCGGCGAAATGCGGCCTAAGAAGGCAAAGTAGGCTGGCGTAACGGGCTGCGGCGTCAAAAGCCGCTCCGGCATGCCATGGTGAATGGTGTGGATCCATCCGGCGCCGGGAACGGGCCGCCGCTGGGCGTCCGAAATCGAAACCACAGGGATAAAGGGAAATGTCGCGAAGACTACCTGATGCTCCGGCAGGTCGAGGCGGCCATGGAGCGTGGTGACGAATGGTGTCGGCTGACGGGAAAATAGGGAGAACGGATAGTAATCGAGATGAAAGTGCAACACGTCGAAATCATGAGCCCGTTGGCGAACTTGCTCGAGCACGGACATGTGCAACGCATTGGGGTCGCGGACTGAGCCGTCCAGACGCAATGCCTTCGGCCAGCATGCCTCCAGGTTGGCCGAAGTTTGCGAATCTCCGCTCGCGAACAATACGACGTCATGTCCGAGTGCAACCAGTTCGTCGGCCAACCATGAAATGACGCGCTCGGTGCCTCCGTAGAGCTTGGGAGGAATGGCCTCAGTCAAAGGGGCTATTTGCGCGATCCGCATGCACAATCTATTTGTGACCGACTGGGCTTTGCACGCTTACAACTACAAAGTCTCACTTCCCGCGCAGATCCCGGCCGGACGCCACGCCGCGCAAACCTCGATCTAGGCAGCGCGAGACCGACCTTGCCCAGAACGAGAATCATAAGCCGTTCCCTGCTCAATCAATAAGCCTCCCGCCTCGAGCAGGAGCTCAAGCTGAACCACGGCTTCCATCGCACTCCACTCGTCCCGAGCTGCCTCAAAGCTCTGCAGTACGTCTTGCCATACGCGGTCGGGGCTGCTCAGTGTCACCTTTCGAATGAAGTCAACGGCCTCGCTTGTGCGGCGCAGTATGAGCGGAGGGCTCGCGCGGATGCGCAGCTCCGGATCAATTGGAAAGTCGGGCATGGCTATCTAACCCCGAGCTGCGGCCCAAGTTCCCTCACACCTGTTCCTTCCGAAAAACGTTCGAACTAACAGTGGGTCAGGATCGGAAACACATAGATGGGCGTACACTCAGGTCGAGGCATAGCCTGGCCTCCTCGGCCCGCTCAGCGGCAAAGCGAGCCCGCAGGACCCGATTACACGATCACGTTTCCGGCTGCCGGTGAAGACGATGCAAGAGCCTCCGTTCGAGTCGCCGAAGGGCGCGCCCGAGAGGAGCGGCGCGGGGCGATGTTAACTCGTGGCGAAAAGTTGAGGCGCGTGCAGGTTACTCGTCCGGCTCTCTGATAACCGCCGGTTCTTCTTGCCCGTCCTCGTCCTCTTCGTCTTCTTCGTCCTCATCATCATCGTCGTTGGGGTCTCGCGGCGGCATCGTGTTGTCCATGAGGGTGACGAGGCGCCAGTCGACCAAGCAAGTGGAAACATTCTCGGGAATGCATGAGGTCATGTCGACTCCTGGTTGGATGTCGCAACGACATTCACGGGCGGATGCTAGGCGCAAGCCTCAGTATTGGCAAAGCGTCTGTATTCCTGCCCGATCAGCGGGCCCCGCCCCTGATGCCAGGTGTCGCGCTGCGCCCTCTGCGCCTATATGCTTAGGGTGGAGCATGGAGCAAATTCCGCGTGGCTGTTCGGATCCGAGAGATTTACTGCAGTGCCAACGGAGACCGGTGGTTGCTCGCCCGCGATCCTGATACCGGTCGCGTGTTCGTCAGGCATGAGCCCAATCTTCCCTCAGGTGGACAGGTCGCGGACATTGAGATCGGAGCCTTTCTCATCGCCTCTGGTAACGGACCAGAGAAGCAAGAGCTCCTGCGCCTGATTGGAAAGTTGGTCTAGGAAGTGCAATAGAGCTTATTGTTTAATTCTCTTTCACCGCCCGCCGCCCCTTGCGGGCGTCGATACGCGCAAAACGCGCGCTAACCGCCTAGGCTGTCGGGCTCCGGCATTTCGCGAGGCTTGCCTAATGGGTCCGCAGTGCGTGAATGCTTGTCGTGCAGGAAAACTGCAAGCTGCGATCTTATGGACTCGCCTTGAGATGTGACTGCCTCCTGAAACAAATGATTTTGCACCTCTTGGGGCAAATTGCTCCATATCCGAACAACAGCCTCGCCCAAAGCGCGCGTAAGCTGCTCTGTAATCACGCTGGAAGTTGGATTGGTGGGTGGCATTTTTGCTACTCCCGTCGTCGCACCCCGACCGGTCT
>VAZQ01000388.1 GCA_005883115.1 Alphaproteobacteria bacterium
ATTAGTTGAGTGACTACTCACTCAATAAAAGATGTTGATGGCATGGCCCGTCCGCTCAGTGAAGAGAAACGTGAAGCAATCCTGGAGGCCGCTGCGGAGCTGGTCGCGCAGATGGGCACCGGCGCATCCACCGCGAACATCGCCAAGGCGGCCGGGGTCGCGGAGGGCACGCTGTTTACCTATTTCGGGACGAAAGACGATCTGCTGAACCAGCTATTCGTGGAGATCGAGAAGGGCCTCGCGGGGATGCTTGCTTCCTCTCCGCAGGCTGGCAGCCCGCGCGAACGGGTCCGGCACATTTGGGACCGCTTGATCGACTGGGGCGTGGCGAACCCGACGCAGCGCAAGGCGCTGCGCCAGCTCAAGGTGTCGGACCGCGTCAGCGCCAAGAGCCGGCGCAGCTGCGATGCCATGTTTCAAGAGGCTCGGGAAATGGTCGAGCAGAGCCTTGCCGGACATGTCGACCCCAAACGTGCATCCTTCTACATCGACGCGGTCCTGATGGGACTGGCGGACATCGTGATCGAGGCCATCGCGGGGAAGCCAAAAGACGCCAAACACCTCAGGCAGGCCGGCTTCGACCTGTTCTGGAAGGGTACGACGGCATGAACTCTCAATTTGCTAGAAAAATGAGCGTGTACTCACTCAATTGAAAGGAACCACCATGCCGAAAGTAAGCGGATTCACCGAAGCCAATGTGCCTGACCAGCGGGGCAAGTGCTTCATCGTCACTGGAGCGAACACTGGCCTTGGCTTCGAGGCTTCCCGCGTTCTGGCGGCGCGTGGCGCGCGCGTCTTGCTCGCCTGTCGCGACAAGGGGAAGGCGGAAATCGCCATGGCACAGATCAGGCAAGCGACCCCAAGGGCAGACCTGGCATTCCTGCCACTCGACCAGGCCGACCTTGCGAGCGTTCGGACCGCAGCCGAACTGGCGGCAAAGGAGCCGCGCATCGATGTCCTCGTCAACAATGCCGGCGTAATGACCCCACCATTGATGCGCACGAAGCAGGGATTTGAGCTCCAGTTCGGCGTCAACCATCTTGGCACCTTCGCGCTGACGGCTCTGCTCCTGCCGAAGCTGGCGGAAACGAAGGGGGCGAGGGTCGTGGTGACCTCCAGCAGCGTCCATCGGAATGGAAAACTCGATTGGGACGATCTGAACGCCGAGAAAAGCTACAGCCGGTTCGGGCGGTATTCTGCGAGCAAGCTCGCCAATGCGCTGTTTTTCTTTGAGCTGGACCGCCGCCTCCGCGCTGCGGGCTCGCCGGTGACGGCCTTGGGCTGTCATCCGGGTGCTGCCGCGACTGACCTCGGACGCTATATGGGAGCGCTCCAACTCTTGCTGCCGCTCGCGAGAGTGTTTCTCAACACCGCCGCGATGGGCGCGTGGCCCACTTTGCAGGCTGCGACCGGGCCAGTGACGCCCGGCGGCTATTACGGGCCGACCGGCTTCCGCGAGATCAGGGGGGTCTCCGGGGAAGCTTCTCGATCCTCTGAGGCGCAGGATCCGGCGGTCGCCCAGCGGCTCTGGGATGTATCCGTCGCCATGACTGGGATCGATCCGGGTTTGCCGGCTGTGACATCATGAGCTGACGTAAAATGGAGAAGCGCGTTATGTCCGCATTGGGTCCAGGCTGTGTGAAAACGACGCTCAATGATATGATTCTCCTGTGATTTACCGGGAGGATTCGATGACGCGCTTTGTCGTTGGCGATGACCGCAGTCAGAGCACGTTATTTCCCGAGCGGTTAGATGACTATTTGACCGAGGACAATCCGGTCCGGGCGATCGATGTTTTTGTCGAAGAGCTTGATCTGGCCAAGCTGGGCTTTGGCGGTATTGAGCCGGAGGCGACAGGAAGGCCGGCCTATCATCCGTCGACGTTGTTGAAGATTTACGTCTACGGCTACCTCAATCGGGTGCAGTCGAGCCGACGCCTGGAGAGAGAATGCCAGCGCAACATCGAGTTGGTTTGGCTGACTGGCCGCCTGATGCCGGACTTCAAGACCATAGCCGACTTCCGCAAGGACAATGGCGAGGCCATCCGCCGGGTTTGCCGCGAGTTCGTGGTGCTGTGCCGCCGTCTTGAACTGTTCAGCGAAGCGAGCGTTGCGATCGACGGCAGCAAGTTCAAAGCCGTCAACACGCGGGATCGGAACTTCACCCAGGCCAAGATGCAGCGCCGTCTGGCGCAGATTGACGAGAGCATTGCCCGTTATCTCTCGCAGCTCGACAGCGCCGATCGTCAGGGGGAAGCGGTGCCGGAGGCCAAGATCACCCGGCTCAACGAGAAGATTGCAACGCTGCGCCAAGAGATACAGCGCCTGAACGCACTGAACGCTCAGATGATGCAGACCGAAGACAAACAGATCTCGCTGACTGATCCCGATGCGCGCTCGATGGCCACGAGCGGCCGAGGCAGCGGGATGGTCGGGTACAATGTTCAAAGTGCGGTAGACACCAAGCATCATCTCATTGTTACCCATGAGGTGACCAACGTTGGGTCTGACCGGAGCCAGCTATCCCGCATGTCCGAGCAGGCACGCGCAGCGATTGGTTCCGAGACTATCGAGGCTGTAGCCGATCGCGGGTACTATAGCGGCGAGGAAATTGTTGCCTGTGAGCAAGCCGGCGTCACTGTCTATCTGCCGAAGCCGATGACCTCGGGCCTCAATGTCAAAGGGCGCTTCGGCAAGCAGGACTTCGTCTATGTCGCAGCAGACGATGTCTATCTTTGTCCCGCCGGTGAGCAGCTAATCTATCACTACACCAACGAAGAGGATGGCAAGACACTGCGGCGCTACTGGACCAACGCGTGCCAAGGCTGCGCGCTGAAGAGCCAGTGCACGACAGGCAAAGAACGACGGATATCACGTTGGGAGCACGAAGCCGTCCTTGAGGCCGTGCAAGCGAGGCTCGATCGATACCCGGCGAAAATGCGCCTTCGCCGCCAGACCGTCGAGCATCCATTCGGTACGATAAAGTCGTGGATGGGATCGACGCACTTCCAGATGAAAACACTCAAGCACGTCGGTACCGAAATGGCGTTACACGTCCTAGCCTACAACATGAAAAGGGTAATCAGCATTCTGGGCGTTGGTGGTTTGATAGAGGCAATCCGGGCATAGGATCGCCTCGTGGGGCGCCTACCTGCCAACCTCAGCCTCCGCGTTTTTACACAGTCTGGGTCAAAAACGGAAGTATCGGGACGCGCGTGGCACGTCCGTTCTTCCGTCAAGAGCAGACATCCTCAGGCTGCCCCAGTATGTCCGTTAGGTGCCGATTTTGTTGCAAAAGTCGAAAACTGAACGACCCCGAAAATCTCGCGAAAGGTGATTTTCAGAGAGCCGTAACGTTGCGAAGCGCCATCACGCCGCTACGCAGGTCCGTGGTCGTTTTTCCGAGGAACGACGTGGTCCCTCACGTCGCCACGTGCAACACGCGTCAGCGTCCCTGAAAATTGTCGTTCGTCACCCCAAAAATACTTTTGCAACAAAATCGACCCATTGCTGAAGACATATTGCATCGCTGAGAAAAGCGAGCGTTACTAGTCGGCAACGACTCCGACCACAGCCCAAGCGCGAGCAGGAAGAGCGAACCCGCCCACGCCAAACATTGATGCCAACGTCTCGCGAAGCCGCCTCGCAACCGCGCCCTGAGTGGCATCGTTTAGGTCGCCTGCGAAGACGCAAAGCGCGGTCGCTCCACCCAGGAAGGGCAACCAGAAATCCTCGAAAGAATCGAACTCCATGGTGATGCCAAGAGCCACCGTTCTCACCTCGGAGAGGCCGCTTTCTCGCCACAGCGCGGCAAGCTCATCTGGTCCCGGATAGTCCGGGCGTATACCCCTATTGGCGCGATACCGAGCCACGGCATCTGGCGATACGGCTTCAGCGGCCTGCCAGAACAGCGACAGCATCGGGAGACCATTACCGAAATCCCATTTGCACGCAGCGACGCAGCCGCCGCGACGGGTGACCCGCGCCATCTCGCGCACGGCCCTCGGTGAATCTACAAGTTCCTGAACGACAAGCAGCGCGAGCGCTGCATCGAACGCCGCATCGGCAAATGCCAGCGCCTCCGCCGTGCCAACCTGAAACCGCACGCGCGGCGAGCGCAGCGATCGACTTGCCCAATCGACATAGGATGCTGCCGGGTCGATGCCAATGACATCGATGTTCGGAGCGAGATCAATCAAGGCTCGACTAAGGTTCCCGGTGCCGCAGCCGACGTCGAGCACGCGCTCACCGCTGCGGATGCCGGCGAACGCGGCGAAGCGCGGTGCCAGACGCGCGCTCCATCGACCCATGAAGCACTCATAAGCTGCTGGATTGGTGTAGGTCATGCTTGCGCTCGGGGCGTACCTGTAACCGATGAAGCCAAGGACGGGGCGAGCCGATTGAACTACTCGCCTTCCGTCAGCTTACCCACGCGTTCAGGCACGAGGGGCGAACTAAGACCACTGGCTAGGCCGGCGGCTGATGCACGATGCGAATATAGGGCCGCGGCGCCTTCCAGCCGTGCGGAAAGATTTTTTTCGCCTCCTCGTCGGAGACCGAGCCAGCGATGATCACGTCCTCGCCCTGACTCCAATTCACCGGGGTTGCGACCCGGTGCTTGGTAGTGAGCTGCAGCGAATCGAGCACGCGAAGCACCTCGTCGAAATTGCGCCCTGTCGTCATCGGATAGGCTATGATGAGCTTGATCCGCTTGTCGGGCCCGATCACGAACACATTGCGGACGGTCTGATTGTCCGCCGGCGTGCGCCCTTGCGCGCTCGAGCCTGCGCTCGCCGGCAACATGGCGTAGGCTTTTGAGATCTTCAAGTCGGGATCTCCGATCATCGGATAGTTCGGCGCATAGCCTTGGGTCTCCTTGATGTCCTGCGCCCATCGCGTGTGATCGGACACCGGATCGACCGAAAGCCCGATGATCTTCGTGTTGCGCCGATCGAACTCCGGTTTGAGTTTTGCCATGTAGCCGAGCTCGGTCGTGCACACCGGGGTGAAGTCTTTCGGATGCGAGAACAGCACGGCCCAGGAATTGCCGATCCAGTCGTGGAAGTGAATATGCCCCTCGGTCGTATCGGACTCAAAGTCAGGGGCGATGTCATTGATCTGCAGTGTCATGATGCACCTCTTAAATCGCAGAGGGCGAAGGTGCCGTCCGCAAAGCCGGATATTGGCCTCCTCGCGCGGCCGCACTATCCGAAAATTGCAGAAAAGCCCTGTAGATGCTATTATGTATGGGTTGGACCCAGCAGGGATTCCAGATGCAATCCGGCTCGCCCGCTCCCCTCGATTGGCCACTCCTGGAGTGGCACACGGTCTTTGATAGCCGCGACGCCGAGGAGACCCGTGCGTTCTACAAAACTATGGCGTTCCGGTTCGATCTGGCAGTACGCGACGCCGTACAGCTCGACGCCTGTGTCAGCGGCATTTATCTCCCCGGCATCTACATTGGCCGCGCTCAATACGGTGCGCCAGTGGCCCTTGGGCCCAGCCGAGTAAGAAACGACTACTGGGTGCATTTGCCGATCAAAGGAACGTGGGAGGCGGCGGTAGGCCACGACACGTTCGTCTGTAATAGCCGCCTCGCCATCGTTTCATCGCCAACGCGGGAAGTTATGCTGCACTGTAACGGCGGAGCGGCGCGATTAAGCCTTTCCGTGACAAGCGAGGCGCTGAAACGACAACTTACCGTGCTGCTCGGCCAGCCGCCGCTCAAACCGCTCGAGTTCGTTCCGACGATGAACCTTGCGAACGGTTACGGCGGCAGATTTGCAAATATGCTGACTTCAGCGGTCATCGAGTTCGGGCGGGGATGTGCGGTCCGCTGGAGCCCGACCACGTTGATGGACTTCTCGGAATTTGTACTGACAAGCCTGCTGCTATATCACCCGCACAACTACAGCGACGCCCTGCGCCGATCGGCCCAGATGATCACGCCACGCGATATAAGACGTGTTGTCGACTACCTCGAGACTCACCTGGATTCGCCGCTCACGGTTGCCGATCTCGTCGCCGCGTCGCAGGTCGCGGGCCGCACGCTTTTCCAGCATTTCCGCGACTTCACGGGCAAGTCACCAATGCACTACCTGCGGAACCTACGATTCGCCAAGGTCCGGGACGCATTGCTGCACGCCGAGCCTGAGGAAAGCGTGACGGTGATCGCGATGGCCTGCGGGTTTACACACATGAGCCGCTTTGCCCTCGAGTATCGCCACCGTTTCGGCGAGCGGCCATCAG
>VAZQ01000389.1 GCA_005883115.1 Alphaproteobacteria bacterium
ACCCTGAGGTCGCCGGCATTCTTGGTGTAGAGGATGCCTTCCCCGTAGCGCAGTCCCGCAACCACCGCGCCGCCGGCTTCCTGGCCGAGCACGTAACCGTTGGGAAGACCGAATTGGCTGCCCGCCTTCTCGACGATCTGCGCGAGCCCACGCGAAATCGTGCCGAAAAAGCGGTGACCGGCATCGACGATTTCATTCGAGGAGTACTGCGGGCCTTGCGGTTGCGGTGATTGAGCCTGCGGAGCTTGGGGCGGCGGACCTTGGTATTGCGGGCCTGTGGGTTGCGCGCCTGGGGGATTGCTCGGCGGCGGAGGATTGGCTTGGGCCAAAAGAGGCGAACTCGCGAAGCCGAGCAGGATGAGGGCGAGAGCGACGGTCCGCGTCAGGGCGCGCATCGAATGCTCCGTGAATCGAGGCCAAATGACACCGTTACCCATGAAGATACCTGGGCTTTGCGGCCAAACCGCAACCGAATCGCCCCATGACAGGCAAGACTATGGCCGCATGGCGGCAGCAACGAAAGTCTCTGCCCCGCGCCAGCGCGGGAGGCTCGAGCACGCGTGGGCGACGAGCCGAACGCAGCGATAATGCTCGCTCAGCCGCCGAACCGAGCCGCTGCCGAGGGATCGCCCCACCCAATGAAAGCTGGGATGCGGAAATTCTCGGCCATCCGCCCGTAGCTCAGCGGCGCCCCTTCCGGCGTGGTGATGACGCCGCCGGCGGCTGCGAGCACCGCGTGTCCCGCCGCTACGTCCCACTCGCAGGTGGTCGCAAGGCGCGGATAAATGTCAGCGCTTCCTTCGGCGAGCTGACAGAACTTGACCGCCGACCCGCATGCGTGCCGAGCCGCGATGGGTAACCGCGCCAGGAGCGCCTCGGTCCGGGGGTCGGGATGTGAGCGGCTGATCGCTGCGACGAGGCCTGTGTCCGGCGCACGGCGGGTTCGGATGGTGCTGCGCGCCTGCGCCGCGCTCGCGGGGTCGCCGGGAGCAAGGCGGAGTCGCTCGGCACCGCACCCTTCGATACCCCGCCATAGCAATCCCTGCGCGGGGGCTGCGACGATGCCGAGGCGTGGACGCCCGCCCCGCACGATTGCAATGTTGATGGTGAATTCGTCACGTCCCGCGATGAGCTCGCGCGTGCCATCGAGCGGATCGACCAGAACGAAGCTGTCGGGAAGCCGGTCGGGGAATGCGTGGCCTGTCGCCTCCTCCGACACGACGCACACACCGGGAAGAAGCCTCCCAAGCGCGTCCAGGATCACGGCTTCGGCCGCCTCGTCGGCGCTAGTGACCGGGCTACGATCGGGTTTGGTTCGGGTGTCGAGCGAACGCGCGCGTACCGTAAGAATGGCGGCCGCCGCGGCCGACACGATGGTCGTAAGCTCGTCGAGCAGCCGTCCATTGCCACCCGTGATGTCATCCTCTGCTCGCACGCTCGGGCGGCTCCGTCGGTTCAAGTCTTGGCAGGTCGAGCGAATGCGGTGTATCACACCGGCCCACCGACGCCACGGTCCCGAGTCGCGTCCAGCACGCACTTCGCCGAACCCCTCCATCGGAGACGCCTGCGATGTCCGTAGCCGTTGCCCTAGATGCGCTCGATCTCGCCGCGCTCCTGTGTTCGCGCGTTTGCCACGATCTGATCAGTCCCGCCGGTGCGATCGTCAACGGACTCGAGGTGCTGGAAGAAGAAGACAGTGATGAGGAGACCAAAACTTTTGCGCTCGATCTCATCAAAAGGAGCGCGAAAACGGCGTCGGCGCGCCTGCAATTCTGTCGCCTCGCCTTTGGCTCGGCCGGTGCGCCCGGCGGCAAAATCGATATCGGCGACGCCGAAGCGATGGCGCGGCCGTTTATCGAGAACGACAAGACCAAGCTCGCCTGGAACTTGCCGCGCGCGCTGTTGCCGAAAAACCGGGTCAAGCTGCTACTCAACCTGTTGATTATCGCGGGCCAGACGATTCCGCGCGGCGGTACGCTGACCGTCGACGCGGTCGGAGAAGGAGAAAGCATGGCATTCCGTATCGCCGCCTCCGGGCTCAATGCCCGGATTCCGCAAGGTGTGACCGCCCTGCTGCAAGGCACTTCGGAAAACGGCTCGATCGACGCCCACGCGATTCAGCCGTTCTACGCCGGCCTCCTCGCTCGCGCGTGCGGGCTGGACGTCAGCCTCAAGGCGGAGGGCGAGGTCATCGTCGTTGCGGCTGTTTAGTCCTGCGGGCCTCACGCTAGGCGTGAATGAGCTTGTCCTCGAACCAACTCCACATGGTGGCGCAGCCGAGCGTGAGATAATCGCGCTGGCAGTGTTGCGCGCCGCCTTCCTCGCTCGTGAACACGCGTAGTACCTTGTCCGTCGATCCGCAGGCATCGTACAGCGCCTGCGCATCCGCGAGCGGAATCTGCTCGTCGTCGGCGCCGTGCACCACCAGGAACGGGCAGCGCATTTTCTGCACGACCCCATCGAGCTTGAACGGCTCGAGCCGTCTCAATGCATCCTCCAGCGTTGCCGCCCCCAGGATCCACATGATGTGGTGTCCTGGCACCGACAGCGAAGCCTTGAACTGCGCCGCGATCCGCCGCTTCCATACCGCGTGATAGTCCCAGATCGCACCCCAGGCGATGCAAGCAGCAAAGCGCGGCTCGAGCGCGGCACAGCGCGGCGCGTAATATCCCCCGAGACTGATCGCGACGATGCCGATCTTTTTGCCGTCAACATCCTCGCGCCTCTCCAGGAAATCGATGCAGGCGCTGCCCGCTTTTTCATAATCGTGGCGCAGGACGAGGCCGCGGAAACGAATCGCTTCGCCGGTTCCCGGCCCGTCCATCACCAAGACTGAGATGCCGCGCTTGATCAGGTCCGGCACGCCGGCGAGGTACTGGATCTCCTTGGTGACGTCGAGGCCGTCGAAGAATACGACGCACGGTGCGCGCGGCGACCGCCTGTTCTGCGCGTGAACGAAATACCCCGGCAGGCTTTTGTCTTCGAACGGCACCTCGACGATCTCGATTTTGACCTCGCCGAGGGCGACGAATCGATGAAAGCAATCGACCGCGATGCGATAGGCCGCGAGCGCCGCCTTGTCCTTCGGGGTGCGAAAGCGCTCGCCCATCTGATAATAGTGACACGCGCGCAGATAGAAGGCCGCGGCGGAAACCGCATGTCCCGACGCGGCGAAGCGCTCGGCACGGGAGCGCACCTCGTCGGCGACCGCGACGCAGGCGTCGAACCAAGCCTGGTCGTCCTCGGCGTTCTTGTCCGCGAGCGCGCGTCCGATCTTGTGCAACTCGCCGATGTCGGTGCCGCCGTAGCTTGCGCGACCGAGCATGTTGACGAAGGCCGCCGACCACCGGTAGTTGCCGGGAAAGTACATGAAATATTTCGGCGGCTGCGCCATGGCGGCCTCGCTGCACGTTCGCCCGGGCGTCAATCCCACGCCGGGGCGCGCCCTGCCGGATTGGCGATCCTGCCGTCATGGCGCTTGAGCGCTGCGATCCGATTCATCTCTTCCTCGGCCAGCGTGAAGTCGAACACGTCGAGGTTTTCGGCCATGCGCGCGCTATTCGAGGAGCGCGGGATCGCAACGATGTTGCCTTGCTGGAGGAGCCAGCGCAGCGCGATTTGCGCGAGCGTGCGCCCTTTGTGGGCGGCGATGTCCGCGAGCACGGGGTCGCGCAACAGCCGCCCACGGCCGAGCGGGCAATAGGCAGTGAAGATCAGGCCGCGCTTGCGGCATGCTTGCGTGAGCTTGGTCTGGTCGAGATGCGCGTGGTACTCCGCCTGCAGATTGACCAGCGGCTCGGGACAGAGCCGGATAGCTTCGTCGAGCATCGCGATATTGAAATTTGCAACGCCGATATGGCGGGTGAGGCCTTGCCGCTTCGCTTTGGCCAGCGCGCCGACCGGCTCGCTGAGCGGGATCTCCGGGTTCGGCCAATGGATCATGAGAAGATCGACGTAGTCGACTCCCAGATTCCTCAGGCTCTCCTCGACCGAGCGCGCGAAATCGTCGGCGCGCAGATATTCGTGCGATACTTTGGTGGTCAGGAAGATCTCGCTGCGCGGCACGCCGGAAGCGCGCATGCCCTCGCCGACGCCGCGCTCGCTGCCGTATTTCCACGCGGTGTCGATGAGACGGTATCCGAGCCCGAGTGCGGTTGCGACGATCTCGCCGCAATCGCCCAACGAGGAGGTACCGAAGCCGATCGCCGGCAATTCGGCGCCGTGCGCGGATAAGGTGGGGATTGACGGCGCAGACATGGGCGTAAGGGGCAGGGCGGACAGGTGCGGCAGCGCACTCTACGGGTCGCGCGCGCAGCGTCAATCACCCCGGGCACGACAATGCCCGGGGCGTTGAGAATCAATCCGTATTGAGGGCGTGTCGCGGCGGTGCCGCTCAGGCCGGAATTCGCGCCTCGTCGTCGGCGGGCTCGCGCAGCACGTATCCGCGGCCCCACACCGTCTCGATATAGTTCTTGCCGCTCGAAGCGTTGGCGAGTTTCTTGCGCAGCTTGCAGATGAAAACGTCGATGATCTTGAGCTCCGGCTCGTCCATGCCGCCGTAGAGGTGGTTGAGGAACATCTCCTTGGTGAGCGTCGTGCCCTTGCGCAGGCTCAGGAGCTCCAGCATCTGGTACTCCTTGCCAGTGAGATGCACGCGCGCGCCGTTCACTTCCACCGTCTTGGTATCGAGATTGACCACGAGATCGGCGGTCTGGATCACCGACTGGGCATGGCCCTTGGAGCGGCGCACGACGGCGTGGATACGCGCGACGAGCTCGTCCTTATGAAACGGCTTGGTCATGTAGTCGTCGGCGCCGAAGCCGAGACCCCGCACCTTGTCCTCGATACCGGCAAGGCCGGTCAGGATCAGAATGGGTGTCTTCACCTTGGAGACGCGCAGCGTCCGCAATACCTCGAACCCGGACATGTCCGGCAGGTTCAGGTCGAGCAGGATAATGTCGTAATCGTAGAGCTTGCCGAGATCGACGCCTTCTTCGCCCAGATCGGTCGTATAGACGTTAAAGCTTTCGGACTTCAGCATCAGCTCAATCGATTGAGCGGTGGCGCTGTCGTCCTCAATCAGCAATACGCGCATGCCAGCCCCCTTCCTCCCGCTTCGGGCTCAGGTCGGCACGCCGCAGCGGCGGCCCTCGAAAACGCCTTGGGACAAACCGACGGGAAACATTAACGACGCGCAGTTAACAAAACCTACTTCCAACGTGCGCGTGCCCTCGGGAAAGCTCGGGCGAATCACCCTAAGATACTGCACGGGAGCGGTTTTCTTTCCAAGCGCCATTTCATCTCTGACTTTAAGAGTCGGCTCTAATCGGTCCGGAGAAGTTCTGCCCGCTGCGCCCAGTGCGGACTGTGGATCCCCGACGTCGTACAACGATGACCTAATGATTAACGACGCGGGTAAACACGAAGTTAAGAAACGTGGCGCGATCGCGCAGCTCATTCACCGGCGCGGCGCCGCGCTGTTGGTTTTGCGCAACAGCTTGCCTGCCACAGCGTTGAGGTAAGGAAGCAGCAATGAGTCTTGGGCAAGGATATCAACGCCTTGCGCGATGTTGCGGGGCGGCGGGAACTCATTGTCGCGCCGCGCTTCGCGTAGGCTGCAGGGGGGCGGCGCGCATTTCGGTGCGGTGGCGCCGGGGACTTCGGGGAGCACGAGTCGATGAAGTCACGCGAGACAGTCATTCGCCTGAAAAAGTTTCAGGTTGACGAGCGGCGGCGTCGAGTCGCCCAGATCGAGAGCATGATCAGCGAGTTCGAGCGCATCAGCAGCGATCTCGAGCGCGAGATCAAGACCGAGCAGGATCGCTCCGGTATTCACGATCCGGGTCATTTCGCCTACCCGACCTATGCCAAGGCGGCGATCCAGCGGCGCGACAACCTCAAGCGCTCGGCCAACGACCTGAAGATCCAGCTCGAGGACGCCAAGGCAGCTCTGAACGAGGCATTCGAGGAGATGAAAAAGGTCGAACTGCTCGACGAGCGCGAGCAGATGCGCGTGCGCTCCGAGGAGGACAGCCAGGTCGGGCCGGAGACGTTCGACTTGATGCGCAGCAGCGCGCGCGCGTAACGACGAACTGCTGCCGCGCGAGCGTGTCGGCCCCGCCGAACCGCAGCTGATCGAGCTCGGGCGTCGTGGGTGCTCTCGGGTACTCGAAAATTCGTGTCTCGACGGGGGGCGATCTCGGCGGCCATAATCGGGCCTTGCGGGGGACGCTCGGCTTGATGGCCAAGAGGATGCGGCCATCGAGCTGACGGCTTTTCTGTCGCCGGCCGCCGGCACGCCTACAAGCCGTGGCCGGACGCTTGTATGGTCAGGTCCAGCCAGGAGGAAGGACTGTTCTCATGTCGACCGCCGTCGAAATCACATGGCTGCTTGCGGCGGTTGCCAAAGGGGACGCGGTGGCCTTCGAGCGCCTCTACGGAGCGACGTGCGCCAAACTCTACGGCATCGTGCTGCGGATCCTGCGCCGCCATGACCTCGCCGGCGAAGTCATCGAGCAGGCCTATCTTCAGATCTGGCGCGATGCTGGCGACTACGATCCAGCCCGTTCGACCCCGCTCGCCTGGATGGTGGCGATCGCTCGTCGCTTGGCGATCGATGTGGCGCGCGGGCCGCAGCCACCCGCGGCCGAGGGCGAGCCGGACGTCATCGAAGAGGATGAAGGACCCGGCACCGTCCCGCGGCACGAGCTGCCGGACGATCTCAAACAGCTGCTTACCTGCATCGGACGGCTNNACCGGACCGGCAGCGCATGCTGCTGCTCGCCTATTACGGCGCCTTCAGCCGCGAGCAGCTTTCGGCCAAGCTGGACATGCCAATCGATCTGCTCCGCGCATCCCTGCGGCGAAGCCTGCTCGAGATCGATGGATGCCTTAAGTCATGAGCGAACTCGACCACATGGATGCGCTGGCCGCCGAATATGTGCTTGGCAGCCTTGATTTCGAGGAGCGCGCGCAGGCGCGCAACTTGCTCGAGGCGGATGCAACGTTCGCCGCCAAAGTCCAGCTGTGGGAGCGCCGGTTCGGCGAACTGCACCTGATGGTCGAGGCCGTCGAGCCAGACTCCGGCATTTGGGTGCGCATCAAGGCCAAACTGCCGGAGGTCCAGCAAGGGATCCGGGCTCCGCAGCCCGAGATCCCGCCATCGACCTCCCCGCCAGCAGCGGCTGAGCCGCCAAGCCTCGATGCCATCGAAGCGGCAATATCGCAGGCGGCAACAACCTTGAGTGCAGAGGCGACTTCGGCAGCCACGCAGGAGACGGCGCCGACGCCATCAGAGGGGACGACTGTCGCGGAGGCGATGCCCGTGTCGGCTTCGGAAACGGCTTCGCCGCCGCCTGCCGAAGCACCGCCGGCGCCGAGGCCGGATGTGACCGGAACCTCCGCGGTCGAGGCCGTGCCCAGTCCGCCGGGCGCGCCCGTCACTGCCGCTCCTCCACCCCAGCCCGTGCGAGAAGAGGCCCTCGAGCGAACGACGGCTGTGGTTCGCCGGCGCCTGAGGCGCTGGCGAGCGTACGCAATCGTGATGACCCTCATCGTCGCGGCGGTCGCCGCGCTGCTGGCGGCGTGGCGATTTGCCCCCGATCGCGTTCCGCCGGTCCTGCAGCCGGTTGAGCTGATGCGCTATGTAGGCGTTGCGCTCCCTACGGGGCCTGTACCGCGCAGGCCGGCGCCCCCGGAATCGCGGTTCGATGAATGAGTGAGCCGGCCCGCTGGCGCGAGCCGCAGAATTTTTCCGAGTATGTGGCTGGCGCAACCCGCTAGTGAGGAGGCGCGCGCGAGGGTCCGAGGGGCCGACTGCTCAGCCTGGATTTGGCCGATTTGGCGTGCTCCACGCCCGCCGACGCGTCAGGCGCGGTCGCTATGCAAGACGCGAACGCGCGTCCTAAGGTTCGTATTTGAAGGACAGCGACACGCGGGTGCGAAATGCAGAAACCTTGCCGTTGTCTACCTTCATGTCCATCTGCGTCACTTCCGCCACGCGCAGGTCGCGCAGCGTTCCGGCTGCCGTTGCGACCGCAGCGCGGCCCGCGTCCTCCCACGACTTTTCGCTGACGCCGACGACCTCCACGATCTTGTAGACGCCCTCTTTTTTCCTGGCCATGGCAGCCTCCCGTGTTTTATGCGCGCTCGCTCTTGAGCGGCCACATTGCGATGTTAGCAGCATCGGCGGTCCGCACCCATGGCTTCGCGCCGCCCGGCTGGCGAGGGCCAAGTTGCCCCTCGCATCGATCTTGGCTATGCCACCTGCCGCTGCCGGGTTTCGCAACGGAAACGCTCCGAGACGGCCGCATCGCTTCACAAGCTGCAAGCTGCACCAGAGCGCCATGTCACCGGCGACGCTTGAGGACTCGATCAGATGACGAAGGAACAGGCCCGTCCAGGGATGCGAATCGAGGAAGACGCACTGGGCAATGTCGAGGTCCCAGCCGATCATCTGTGGGGGGCGCAGACGCAGCGCTCGCATCTCAACTTCCCCATCGGAGTTGAACGCTTTCATTGGCGGCGCGCGGTCATTCGCGCGCTCGGCATTCTCAAGAAATGCGCCGCATTGGCGAACGGCGAACTCGGGCAGCTGCCGAAGGACAAGGTCGATCTCATCGTCAAGGCGGCGCAGGAGGTGATCGATGGCACGTGGGACAGCGAGTTTCCGCTGGTCGTCTTCCAAACCGGCTCGGGTACGCAAACCAACATGAATG
>VAZQ01000390.1 GCA_005883115.1 Alphaproteobacteria bacterium
TGCTGTGCGCTGGAACGACCTCGTTCACGGCGCCACTCCCCCGGCGTGGAGCTCGGCCGCATATTTCACCGCCTCGATGATTTTGACGTAGCCGGTGCAGCGGCAGATGTTGCTGCCGAGGGCTGCGCGAATCTCGTCCTCGCTGGGCCGGGGGTTGCGCCGCAACAACCCAGCCGACGCCATGATAAATCCGGGCGTGCAATACCCGCACTGAGAGCCGAGCTTCTCGTGAAACCCGCGCTGCACTGCGGAAAGCCGTCCGTCTTGGCCGAGTGATTCGACCGTATCGACGCGCTGGCCGTTGACGCTGCCCGCCAGCGTGAGGCAGGACAACCGGGGCCCGTCATCAACGAGCACGGTACAGGCGCCGCACTCGCCGCCGTCGCAGCCGGTTTTTGTTCCAGTGAGGCCGACGACTTCCCGCAAATAATCCAGCAGCAACAAATTGTCCGGCACCGCGTCGACGCGGCGGCGACTGTTGAGAACAAGTTCGAGAATGCGGGCCATGTGTGCCGTTTCCAAATATCAACATTCGGCACAGCGTTCAAATCGGATGCGGTGACTACTGGCGCAAGAGCAGCTACGCCTGCTGCACGTGCTATGATCAGGCATGCAGACGAAGCCCACATGGAAAGAATTGCTGGCGCGCGGGCAGCCATTGCTGTTGCCCTGCGCGCATGACGCGCTCTCGGCGCGTTTGATCGAGCGCGCGGGCTTTGCCGCCTATTCGGTCGGGGGCTATGCCCTGGTCGGTGCGCGCTACGGTCTACCTGATATCGGACTGGTAGGCTTCGGCGAGATGAGCGCCGGCATCCGCGACATTATGGCGGCGAGCAGTCTTCCGGTGCTGGTCGACTGCGATGACGGCTACGGCGACGCCAAGAACGTCGCGCGTACCGTCACCGGCTATGAGGCGATGGGTGTGTCGGCGATCTTCATGGAGGACCAGCGCGCGCCCAAACGTTGCGGTCACATGGCCGGCAAGGATGTGATCGAGGCCGATGTGATGACGGCGAAGTTGCGCGCGGCGGTGGATGCGCGCGAAAGCTCCGATCTCTTTATCATCGCCCGCACCGACGCCCGGGCGGTGCACGGACTCGACGATGCGTTGCGGCGCGCCGAAATGTACCTCAAGGCCGGTGCCGACGGGCTGTTTATCGAGGCACCGCAATCGGTCGAGGAGCTGGCGCAGATCGGGCGCACGTTTCAGGGGGTGCCGCAGATCGCCAACATGCTCGAGGGTGGCGGCCGCACGCCGGTGCTGCCGCCGCATGAGCTCTACCGTCTCGGCTTCGCCATGATCGCCTATCCGACCTCGCTGATCTTTCGCGTCGCCCGGACGATCGAGACTGCGCTCGCCGATCTCAAGGCCGGTCGACCCGCGGATAACAGTGCCGTTGTCGATTTCGAGGCGTTCAAGGATATCGTCTCGCTCGCGCGCTGGGCCGGTGTCGAGCGACGAAGCGGGACTGCGGGAAAATGATGCTGAGGGCCGTCCTCAAAAGCGTTCTCGCGGCCGCCATCGTATTCTTAGTTGTGAGGGCGCCGATAGTCGCGAGCGCGCAGGATACAAAGCCGGAATTATCGCGCGTGCGCCTCGCGGTCGGCGGCAAGCCCGCGCTGTTCTATCTGCCGCTGACAGTGACGGAGCGGCTCGGCTATTTCCGCGACGCCGGCCTCGACGTGGAGATCTCCGACTTCCCCGGTGGGGCGCGCGCGCTCCAGGCCTTGATCGGCGGCAGCGCCGACGTGGTGACCGGCGCCTTTGATCACACCATCCAGATGCAGGCAAAGAACCAGCCGATCGTCGCCGTGGTGCAGCTCGGCCAATTTCCCGGTTACGTGCTCGGCGTGCTGACGGCAAAAGCGCAGACCGGTGACGGCGCCCGGCTCGAGCACGCATTTCATGGTGCAGCATCTGATGGTGAAGAACGGCCTCAAACGCGAAGATGCATCCTTCGTCGGGATCGGCGCCTCGGCCAGCGCGGTCGCGGCGGTCCAGCGCGGCGAGATCGACGCCATCGTCAATGTCGATCCGGTGATCAGCATCCTTGAGAGCCAAGGCCTCATCAAACTTGTGGCGGACACTCGCACGCTCGCCGGAACCCGCGAAGTGTTCGGCGGTGCCTATCCGGCCGCGGTGCTTTATGCGCAGCGCGCTTTTCTTGAGGAGAAACCGCGCACCACGCAAGCGTTGGTGAATGCACTGCTGCGCGGACTCAAATGGATCGGCGGTCGATCGGCGGCCGAGGTCGCAGCGGTCATGCCCTCGGAGTACGCGCTCGGCAACAAGGCGATTTATGAGCAGTCAATCACAAAGAGCTTGCCGATGTATTCCCGCGACGGCCGATTTGCCGGGGACGGCGCCGAGACTGCCTATACCGTGCTCAAGGCCTTTGACCCCGACGTGGGCAGCGCCAAAGTCGACGTTTCCGCCACCTACACCAACGCATTTGTCGAGAAGGCGCCGGCGCAGCCGTAAGGGGCTGCCAATCTTGTTACCCCTTCCGGAATTGAAGCGCCCAGGACGACCTGTCATTCTATCTTACTGAATGTCCAGACAATTTGGCAAAAAGATATATCTTGCGCTAATCCGATTTTGATATATCTTATGATACATCGGATATGGAGGACCAACATGTTTGGCATGAGACATTCCCACGGGTGCGCGTCGGGCGGCATGTTGGCCGCTCGCCGCGGCTGGCGCGGCCACTTCGGCCAGGGCCAGGGCTGGGGCGGGCGTCACGGCATGGGCGGCAACATGATGCGCGCCGGTCGCATGTTGGCGCAGGGCGACCTGCGCCTGATCGCGCTCGCGCTCATCGCGGAGCAGCCGCGCCATGGCTACGAGATCATCAAGGTGCTCGAAGAAAAGACTGCCGGCTGGTACTCGCCCAGCCCCGGCATCGTTTATCCCACGCTGACCTATCTCGAGGAGGCCGGCTACGTCACTGCGGCGGCGGAGGGCGCCAAGAAGCTCTACACCATCACCGACGAAGGCCGCGCCTATATCGATGCAAATCGCGATTTCGTTGAGGCCGTGCTCGAGCGTCTTGCCGCGATTGGCGAGAAGGTGGCGCGCATGCGCCGTCGCTTCGGCGAAGATGACGAGCGCCGCGCGATGCCGCCGCTCGTGCGGGCGGCACTCGAGAACCTGCGCGAGGTCGCGGCCGAGCGCCTCGATGCCGACGCGGAGGCGGAAGCGAAGGTCGTCGAGGTGTTGGCGCGCGCGGCAGCGGAGCTGAAAAAGGCGTGAGCAGCCGGTAGGCTCAGGGCATGAAACGCGACTGACGGCGAACGCGCCGAACAGATTAGGCAGCGGAGTGTGGCCGCCTATTGCAAGCGCTTCGCGGCCTCTTCCACCATGCTCAGGTCCGTCTGCTTTCTGACGTCGGGCGCCGCTTTGACGAAGCCCAAGTCGCGCGTCATGTCGACATTCTTCTGCAGTGCCGCCAGATCCGGCAGCATGTTCCGATCGTGATAGGCGTCGCGCTTGGTGAACAGCCAATCGAAACGTTCGGGCGGCTGCTTGGTGACGCGGCCCGCGATTTCGATGGCCTCCTTATGATTGTTCGGATCGAGGAACCAGCGCGTGATGCGCAGCGTATCCTCCATGAAGTCGACCACGGCGGCACGATTCTTGTCGAGAAACGGCTTGCGCGCGGTCCACACGATCATGTCGGTGATGCCGATGGCATCGCGCTGGATGAACAGGGTGCGTCCGATTTTGCGCAACTCGGGATCGTAGGAGAAGGGAATGACTGCGGGGATCAGGTCCACCTTCTTCTCTGAGAGCATGGCTCGCATGGTCGGGAAGGGGGACTCGATCATTGTATAATCGCGTTTGTCCTCGAGGCCGAACTTGCGCAGCATCGCACGCATGGCGACGTCGACCGCGCTGCCGGCCGCATTGGTCATCACGATCTTGCCCTTCAGATCCTCGACTTTCTTGATGGGGCCATCAGCGAGCACCATGAACTCCTGCGAGTAATAACCCTCGACGCCATCGCGGAACTCGTCGGCTATGATGCGCAGGTCGGCCATGCCGGCGTTCTCAATCGCGATCGCGAGGGTGGAATAGGCGAGGTTGGCGATTTCGAGTTCGCCATTGGCGAGGGCCGTCACCATCGGTGGGGTGCCGGCATAGCGAGTGGGCTCGAGCGTGTAGGACTTGCCCAGATGCCGCGCCAGATCCTTTTTCTCCAGCATGATCGACGCCCAGTTGGTGACTGGGGCGACCCATGACAGGCGGATTTTCACGGGTTCGGCGGCCTGCGCCGCGCCGACGCTGAAGAGCGCGGCGGCACCAAGGATCGCAACGACCAATCGCGGCACACGCATGGGCTTCCTCCTGTCGGCCCTTTTTTCGCGGCTATGGGCCGATCTCGCTGGACGGTGACAAGCGGCGACGGTTCTGGCAAGCGCCGATTTGGCGCAACTCCACCAAACTCGTTAGGGTTTTGGGCTCGCTAGGGCGAGGCCTCCTCGAGCACGCGTCCCTTGGTTTCAACCGCAAATGCCCCGGTGATCGCCGCAGCGATGGCGGCGACGATCGCGAATGTGACAAAGACCGACGGCAGGCCACCGGCGAGCATCATTCCCACCACCGTTGGTCCGATCATTGATGCAAGTCGCAGCCAAGCCGTGGCGGTGCCCACCCCGAGAGCGCGCACGCGGGTAGGATAGAGTTCGGGGGTGTAGAGATAGACGCCGATATTGATGGTGCTGATGAAGAAATAAGCGATGGTCATGAAGGCCAGCACCTGCTCCGCGCTCGGAGCAGGGAAGAACGCGAGTGCGCCCAAAGCCAGCGCCGCGGCCACGAAAGAGACGGCGAACCAAGGCCGCCGGCCGACATGATCGATGGTCAACGCGCAGATCAGCGTGCCGAGCAGACCGACTGCCTGTGTGATCAAACCGTAGCGCAGCGAAACATCGAGCGGCAGCTTGAACACGGTTCGATACAACGTGGGCAACCAGATCGACAGACCGTAGTTCACGAAATAGGCCGCAAACCAGATCACCCATACCACCAGGGTGCGGCGCAGATAGAAGGGGCCGAAGAGATCGGACCAGGAAGCCGCTTTGTCGGAGGCGGAGACGACCGGCTTCACCGGCGGCAGCGGCTGGCGAGTCGCCTTCTGGGTTTCGTTTTCGATCAGGGACAGTGCGGCCTCGGCCTCGGCATCGCGGCCGTGCACCGCCAGCCAGCGCGGAGATTCCGGCAAGAGGCTGCGCAGCACGAGCGCGAGGAGCGCCGGCAGCGCGCCGATGACGAACATGTACTGCCAGCCGAGGTGCGGAACGACCCACAGCCCGCTGAGGCTTGCCGCCACCAGGCCCACCGGAAACACGAGTTCGTACAAAAGCACGAAGCGGCCACGGCCCTGCGCCTTTGCGAGCTCGCTGATGAAGACGGCGGCGACCGGCACCTCCCCGCCAAGTCCAATCCCTTGGATGGTGCGCAACACCAGCAACGACCCGTAATCCCACGCGAACGCGCAGGCAAGACTCATCAAGGCGAACAGCGCGATCGAGCCGACCATGGCTTTCATGCGGCCGTAGCGTTCCGCGATCCAGCCGAACAGCAGCGCGCCGAGCAATTGCCCGAGGAAGCCGGCGGAGATCATCAGCCCGATCTCCGGCGGGGTCAGCTTCCATAGCGGGACGATGACCGGAAGCACCGATGCGATCACCAGCGCGTCGAACGCATCGAAGAATGTTGCGACGCCCACGATGATGCGCGCCTTCACCTGCCACGACGAAGTGGGCAGGCGCTCGAGCCGCGCGACGATATCATCGACCGTCGAGCGAGCGCTCACAGCGTCCATAGTTTCCTCCCGGCCTTAGATGCTGTCGACGCGTTATCCGCGCGGTAATCTCAGAAGCGTTGCCGCGGTGTCGAAGCAGATGGCATTTCGCACGCTCGTCTCAAGCGGCACGTTGTCGATGAAATGTCCGGCTTCCTCTACCATCTCGAATGGGTAATCGGCGGCGAACATCACGCGGTCATGGCCGAGTGCGTTGATCGTGCAATTGAGCGGCTCGGCGGCGCACATCCCCGACGTCGCTACTACGACATTCTCTTTGACATACTCTGAAGGCCGCTTCGCTAGCTTGACCGCATAAAAGTCCGGTCCGGTGCGGCTATCAAAACGCCATAGCAAAAACGGCAGCGTTTCGCCCAAATGGCCGAGCGCAAGCCGCGCGCGCGGGAAGCGATCGAAAACGCCTCCGAATATGATACGCAACGCGTGCGAGCCGGTCTCGAATGTCCATTCCCACGTCGCCCGCCGCAGTCCCTTGTAGCCGTCCAGCACGGGCGCAGGCGTGACGGGATCGGCCGGGTGCAGATAGATGAGCGCGTCGAGCGCCTGTGCTCGTTCCCAGAACGGATCCAGGGATGGATCGTCAAGGTACTTCCCGTTGGTATGGCCGTTGACCATCGCGCCGCAGAATTTGAGCTCGCGCATTGAGCGTTCGAGTTCGTCCGCGGCGGCGGCGGCGTCCTGCATGGCCAGATGCGCCAAGCCGGAGTAGCGTTGCGGGCGCTTTGCAATTTCACGCGCTAGAAAATCGTTGGCGGAGCGCGCCTTGTCACAGGCGGTCTTGGTGTCGCGTTCGGCCTGCACGCCCGGTCCTGCTAACGACAGTACACAATGCTCGATGCCGGCGCGCTCCATCGCCTCGAGCCGCATCTCACCGAAGTCGGTCAGCCGCGCGAGAAACGCCTCGCGCTTATGCGTCGGCAGGTCCGCGACCGTCGGCGCCCAATACTCTTCGAAGCCGGGGCAGAGGCAGTGCTCCTCGACTGCGATCTTCTTGACCATTGTTCCTCCCCGCCGGGTTTTGTACCGTATTCTCGTTGAAGCGCATCAATAGGCAAGGCTTAATCGCACTAAACGCGAACGCGCAGTGCTGCTAGGGGAGGCGTGGCGTGACAAAAAAGATTCGCGGCGTGACGTTCGAGGAGAACCTCTCCAACAGCATGGGGCTCGAGTTCTACAACCTCTCGCATCGTTTCGGCTATCAATCCCCGAATTGGCCCTACTTCGAAGATGTCAAGATCGAGCGCATCCATTACCACGCCAAGTCCGGCGTGCTGTCCCAGCGCATCACGACGAGCATGCACAATACGACGCATATTGATGCGCCCGCGCATGTCGTCCAGGGCACTGCCTTCATCGATGAGGTTCCGCTGCCACACTTCTTCGGCTCGGGCATCGTGGTGTCCGTTCCGAAGAAGAAGTGGGAATCGATCACGTACGACGATTTGGAAAAGGCCGCCGGCGCCGCGGTGCGCCCGCGGGACGTGATTATAGTCAATACCGGTTGGCACAAGGCTTACGAGGACAACGAGGATTATTTCTGCCGCGCGCCGGGCTTCGTGCCGTCGGCGGGGGAGTGGTTCGTCGAGAAAAAGGTGAAGGTCGTCGGCCACGACACGCAAGCGAACGACCATCCGCTCGCGACCGCCATCGGCCCGCAGCGGAACGGTCCGCTGCACCCACATCTCGCTGAGGAATACAAGGCCTGGTCGGGCGGGCGCGATTGGAAGCAGGATTTCCCTGATTGGGAACCGGTGCACCGTATCTTGTTCAAGAACGGCATTCTGGGCATCGAGAATGTCGGCGGCGATATCGACAAGGTCACGGGCAGGCGCTGCACCTTCGCGCTATTCCCGTGGAACTGGGAGCGCGGCGACGGCTGCATCATTCGCCTGGTGGCGATCGTCGACCCCAAAGGCGCCTACCGGATCGAGAAGGGGGAGAAATTCTGATGCAAGTGAAGCATTTGAGCGACGCAAAGCCGTACGAAGCGCCCAACCATCGCGCCTACTGCTCGCTGCGTCTGTTTGGGCTCGATGCCGGCGGCCCCAAGCAGTTCACGGTTGGACTTTCGCATTTTCTGCCGGGCGGCGGCGCCGGTCCTGATGCCTCGCCGACGGAGAAAGTCTATTACGTGCTCGCTGGTGAGCTCACTCTCATCGCCGGCGGCAAGCAGACCGTGCTCAAGGCAAATGACTCCTGCTTCATCGGGCCGAACGAAAGCCGCGAGATTGTCAATCGCGGCAACGATGTTGTCACGATGCTGGTTGCGGTCTCGACGCCGCAACAGTGACGCCGATGGGGCACTGCGCGGCACCATATTGCGTCATGCGCGGGCTTGACCCATGCATGCATCTTCTTGCGAATAGGATGGATTGCGGGGCATAAGCGCGTTTGCGCGCCTCTTCGACGCGCCATGCCCGGCAATGACGACGGGAACACGTTTGTCGTATGCGAGTGAGCCAT
>VAZQ01000391.1 GCA_005883115.1 Alphaproteobacteria bacterium
CGACTTTGGCCTTGACCAGCTCGCGCGCGACATCCGGAAACCGCGGGTAAGGAATCCCAATTCCGCTTCCGTCAGTGACCAGGTTGCGGGCCTCGACCAAGCCATTGCGGCGCAACTCGTCGAACAGCACGCTGACCGATGGCGATCCGCGCGGATTGGAGTTGAGAATACCGACGCGATAGATCTGGGCGTCCTGCGCGCGTGCCGAGAACGGCCACGCCGCGGCGCCGCCGAGCAGTGTGATGAACTCGCGGCGATTCAATTGATCGAAATGCATACCATCCAAACCAACCAATCCCCTTAGAGGCAACATATAGACTTGACGATGATGAGCAAAGCGTTCCGCCCCGAAAGGCAATGCGACCCGTCAACCGAGCACAAAGATTGGTGACAGCCGTTGGCTAAAACGAATTCATGTCACAGCTTTTGTGCACAGCAACACGAAGCGTTCATGCTCGATTAAGCCACCGCCGATTACAATAGCGCTCAAATGCGCATTTCCGGCCGCCACGCCAAAGCGTGGTCCTTAGCGGGATAGCCAAAGGCCGGACTCGTTTTCCCTACGTCTGATCGCGGTGTTTGCGGCCCACCTGCTGGGTACGCCATTAACACGACGCTTCCTCCCGCACCTCAAAGTACCGACTCGGTTGCGGGGTCGATCAGGTGCATGTGGTTGAGGTTGGCGTAAAGCCGGATTGGCTGTCCGGGGGGCTTCGCAGCGGTCGGCTCTACGCGCGCGCATACCTCTTTTCCGTGCACCGTAAAGAACACCATCGTCTCCATGCCCATGGGCTCGATCACATCCACGGTCATGCTGAACTCGTAACGCGGGTCGCGTTCTTCTCCGCGCGGCTCCGTGATGTGCTCGGGCCGCAGGCCGAAGATCAGATCCTTGCCGACGGACGGTCGATAACGAGCGGCATGCGCCGGCGGTACGGGAAACGCCAATTCCGGCGAAAGCCGCAGCATGAGTGCCTCGCCGTTCGGCTGCAGACGCGCGGGCAAGAAGTTCATGGCGGGCGAGCCGATGAAACCGGCGACGAAGTGGGTTTTCGGTCGATGATAGAGATCGTGCGGCCGCCCGATCTGCTCGATGCGGCCGCCATTCATCACCACCACGCGATCGGCGAGCGTCATGGCCTCGACTTGGTCGTGGGTGACATAGACGGTCGTTGTCTTCACCTTCTGGTGCACGCGTTTGATCTCAGTGCGCATCTGCACGCGCAGCTTCGCGTCGAGATTGCTCAGCGGCTCGTCGAACAGAAATACTTTCGGATTGCGCACGATGGCGCGGCCCATGGCGACTCGCTGCCGCTGACCGCCCGACAATTGTTTTGGCCGCCGATCCAGTAGTTCGGTGATGTCGAGGATCTTCGCCGCTTGCTCCACCCGCGCGCGGATCTCCGCCTTCGGTGTTCGCCGCAGTCGCAAGCCGAACGACATGTTCTCGAATACCGTCATATGCGGATAGAGCGCGTAATTCTGAAACACCATTGCGATGTCACGATCCTTGGGCGGCACGTCATTGACGACGTTGCCGCCGATGAGGATCTCGCCCTCGGTGACCTCCTCGAGCCCGGCAATCATGCGCAGCGTCGTGCTTTTTCCGCAGCCGGACGGGCCCACCAAGACGACGAATTCGCTATCGGGAATGTTGAGGCTGATGTTGCGCACCGCTTCGACCTCGTCGAAGCGCTTCACGACGTCGCGCAGCGCCACGTCAGCCATCGCTCACCCCTTGGTCGCGCCGGCCGTCAAGCCGGCGATGTAGTAGTCCATCAGGAAAGCATAGACGATCAGCGGAGGCGCGGCCGCAACCAGTGCGCCGGCCATCAGCATCCCCCACTTGTACACGTCGGCCTTGATCAGACTCGTCACCGTGCCCACGGTCAGGACCTGCTGGTCGGCGCTGAACAGGAACGCGATCGGATAGACGAACGCCGCCCACGACACCGTGAACGCAAAGATCGTTGCGGCGATGATGCCGGGCAGCGCCACCGGAATGAATATCTTGAGCAGCATCTGCATATGTCCTGCCCCATCGATCAACGCCGCCTCGTCGAGCTCCTTCGGGATCGACTGGAAGTACCCGATCATGATCCAGGTGCAGAACGGCACCGTCAGCGTTGGATAGACGAGCACCATGCTCCAGTAGGAGTTGAGAAGCCCGAGGCCGCGGACGATCTGGAACAGCGGGATAAAGAGCAGCGTGTCTGGAATGAGATAGGTCAGGAAAATGCCGGTAGCGAGAATTCCCGATCCCCAAAACCGCATCCGCGAAAGTGAGAACGCAGCCAGCACGCTGACCACCATCGTGATGGTGACCACGCACAGCGTGACGATGACGGTGTTCTTGAAATAGATCAGGAAGTCGGTTTCCCGGAACAGCAACCGATATTGTTCGAGCGTCACCCCGTTGGCAATGATCCACGGGTTACTTGCGAGATGTGCGACCTCCGCATCGGATTTCAACGAGGTCACGATCATGTAGTACGGCGGAGTGAGAAAGAAAATCGCGAACAGAATCAGGAAAAAATAGGACGTAAAAAGCGCCCAGCGCCGGTTGCGCTTGAGGCTCGCGCCGCCGGCGCGCGGATATTCGGCAACTGCCGCGGTCATCCGATCTCTCTCCCGCGCTTGCGCACGCCGCGCAATATGAAGACCGCAGAAACCGCAAGGATCGGAAACATGAACAGCGACACCGCGGCGCCGAGCGGAAGGTCGCCGGAACGAATGCCGAGCAGGAACGCGTAAGTTGCAAAGACGTGCGTCATGTTGCGCGGTCCGCCTGCCGTCATGATCTGCACAATATCGAAGTTGGCAAATGTCACGATCAGCGAAAACAGCACCGTGATAGCGATGATATTTTGCATCATTGGCAGCGTAATGTGCAGGAATCGCTGCCAAGCATTTGCGCCGTCGATCTGCGCCGCTTCGTAGAGTTGCTCCGGAACGGATTTGAGCGCCGCGAGATACATGATCAAGAAGAATGGTGCGCCGTACCACACGTTGACCAGGATCACCGAGAAGCGTGCCCAATAAGGATCGCTCAACCAGGGCACATCGGTGCCGCCGAACCCTCTGATGAGCCAATTAAACGCACTGTGGGTCGGATCGAACAACCACCACCATCCCAGCGTGGATAGTGCGAGCGGAATGACCCAGGGTACAAGCAGCATCCCGCGCCACTTGCGCTGACCCTTGCTCGGAAGATTGTTGACGAGGTGGGCGGTGACGAGACCGATCAGGGCCTTGAAGAACACGGCAGTGAGGGCAAAGATCGCCGACTGCTCGATCACCATCCAGAACGTGTCGCGGCTGAGCAGATACGAGAAATTACCCAGGCCGAGGAACCTCGTTTGGGCCTTGTTCAGCGTCGCGAGAAAGATCGAGTACAAGGCCGGGTAGATGATCAGCCCGGCCACGATCACGATCAGCGGAAGGCACATTAAAAAGGCGATCGTGGTCCGCCGGCGCACGAATTGCCGCATGCCGGCACGCCGCTGGAACGCCGGCTTAGCCAGCTGCCCCGGGTACCGCCGGACAATATCGACCATACCGTTTCCGCTCCTCGCGGAGGGCTTTTAGCGTCATCGGCGAAGCGACCCGCCGATAACGCCGCTCAATTTGTCGCCCCGCTACACGGCCGTCGCATCGAGCTCGCGGCCGGGAGGTGCGGTCAGGTCCGCAGCAAGCCTTCCAGCTCGTTCTGTGCCCATTTGACCACTCTGTCGATCGGCTCGTTTCCCTGACAGACCTTTGCGACCATAATCGTATGCAGTGACTGATTATAGATCTGCGTCGCGATATCCGGCCGCGCCGGGTATCCGGTGATGGTCGGCTGCTCGTCACCGCGCGGGGGATAGTTGTAAACCGTGCCGGACGGCGGCTCGACCTTTTGCCAGGTATCGAAATCGTAATAGCTCTTGAACGACGGCAGATCGTATCCGGAGGAAGCCGCGACGAGTTGACGCGACTGCTCTTTCTCGGAGAGGAATTGCAATAGGTCCTTGGCCGCCGCTTTGTTCTGCGAGAAGGACCAGATACCGTAGAAGAACGGCAGCTGACCAACGAACCGGCCTGCCGGGCCGCGCGGCATATCGTGCGTCCAGCACTGCGCTGCGACCTGCGGGTTGTCGCGTTTGGCGACCGCCCAGGCGCTCGGCGGGTTCTGAATACCGGCGCCTTTGCCGGAGATGAGCCAGCGATTATTCCCGGCATCATCCCACGCGTAGACTTCCGGCGGATTGAACGGCATCAGCTTCTTGAAATACTCGAGCGCCGCGCGCGTCTCGTTCGAATCGACTTTCAGGTTGTCCTTCTCGTCGATCATGACCGAGCCGAAGGCGCGGAACATGGCACCAGTCGAATCGATTGCGTCGCTGGTTTGGCCCATTGGCAAGCCGATCGGAAACCCCGCCTTGAACAGCTGCTCGGCGCTCTTGAGATAGAGATCCCAAGTCCAAGTATCGACCAGTTTGGGATCGCGATTGTCGTTCGCAGGAAATATCGCCGTCAAATCGATGCCGCAGTGCTGCTTGTAGAGATCCATGCGGGAGCAGCACGGTTTGACCTGACTGCCGACCGTCGTCGGAATGCCGAACCATTTGCCTTCGTGCTTGGCCAGATACTCCGATACCGGGCTGATCGGGCCGGCCTTGGCAACGAGCGCCTTGATCACGTCGTCGACCGGCTCGAGCACGTTGCGGTGGACTTGGATCTGCCAGGCGCGATGCGACATGATATCGTGGCCGGCCCGCGCCTGAGCTTCCGCGCTCGCGGTCAAGAGATCCTTATCTCCCTGCGATGTGATGTAATCGATCGAAACCTCAACCTTATTTTTTTCTCCCCATTCGTTGCACAGCTTGGTCAGCGTGTTGTTGGCGCCCGGGACCCAGTGGTCCCAGACGCCGAGCGCAAGTTTGCCGGCGGCGTACGAGTGCCGGACATAAGGCGCGGAAACGGCCGCGGCGGCGGCCAAAGCCGTGGTCCTGAGCAGGTTGCGCCGAGAGATAGTGGAACGGGGCATGGAATCCTCCTTGTGGGCCCGGCTATTGGCCAGGTTTTCGTTCTGTGTTGCATTGCAGGCTACATGATCCGCGCCCCTCGGCAAGCCGCCGTCCCCAAGCCGCGCCGCACCTTTTCCGCGTCCTTGTCTGGATCGTGGACCAGTCGCCTCGGTCGCGCTGCCAAAATGACGAGCCGCATGGGAATTGGTGTAGCCGGTCGGGCAACGAAATTCTGCGTTTGTTGGTTCCCCGTCGGCGACCTTGCACGGCTTGGCCGGCCTGGCACCTGGATAGGCTCAGTTGCCCATGACGAGGCCGCCGTCGACATTGAGCGCCTGGCCGGTCATGTAGTCGGAATCGCGGCTGGCGAGAAAGTTCACTAGGCCAGCCACGTCCTCGGCCGTTTCGGGCCGGCCCAGCGGAATGAGCGAGGTTCGCCGCTTCCAAGCTTCGCCGGCTTGCCAGCCCTCGAGCTTGCTCCATTCGGCGTCTATCTTTTTCCACATTGGCGTGTCGACCGCGCCCGGGCAGATGCAATTCGACGTGATCCTATAGGGCGCGAGCACCTGCGCCGCCGTGCGCGTGACGCTGACGACGCCCGCTTTGCTGGCGGCGTAGTGAGGCATGTTGGCGAGACCGCCGCGATAAGCCGCAATTGATGCGGTCTGGATCAGTTTTCCGCGTAGTTCTGAGCCCGCTATCGGCGTCTGCTCGCGCATGCGCCTGGCGGCAGCCTGTAGCACGAAAAAGACCGAGCGCAGATTAACCCCCAGCATGCGGTCCCAGTCGTCCTCGCTGAGCTCGAGCAATGGCCGGATTTCTGCAATCCCCGCATTGTTGAACAACACGTCGAGTCGGCCCCAGCGGTCGTAGGCCGCGTCGAGCATGCGCCTGATGTCCGCCGCGCGGGTAACGTCGGCCTGGATCGAAGCCTGGCCAAGCTCGTCGGCGAGGCGCTTTGCGCCGTCACCATTGACGTCCGCCAGCAGCAATTGCGCGCCGTCGCCTGCCATGCGTCGCGCGCACGCCGCGCCGATGCCGCTTGCGGCACCCGTGATCAGCGCATGAATACCGTTGAGCCGGTCAGTCATCGGGTGCGGTTATCGGAGTTACGCGCCAGGGTTGTCGATGGCACCGCCGGCGTCAGCCCAATCCTTGAAAGCGCCGAGATTGTAGACCTGCTCGTAGCCCATGTCCTTGAGCACCTTGCCGCTCAAGCCCGAGCGGCCGCCCGAGGCGCAATACACGATCACGGTCTTGTCCTTCGCAAAATTCTTATCGTGGTAGGGCGATTCCGGATCGGCACGAAATTCCAGCATGCCGCGCGAGACGTTGAGCGCGCCGGCAACTTTGCCGCTCTTCTCCACTTCCGGCGCATCGCGCACGTCGACCACGAGTGTGTTGCCTTTCGCGATCATCTCGCGCGCTTGCGCCGCCGTGATCCGCGGCACCGCGGCATTGGCCGCTTCCATCATTTGCTTGACGTTCGTGGCCATGGCGTCCTCCTCTTTCAGTCATAGCTAGCCAGCAGCTGACTCTTCGACTAATTCAAACCCTTGCCATCGCGCGCACCTCGCGCGGGAACAGATCGTCCACGCC
>VAZQ01000392.1 GCA_005883115.1 Alphaproteobacteria bacterium
AGCGCGTCGTCGTCTCGGCACCAGCCGACGGGGTCGACCTCACGGTTGTCTATGGCGTCAACCACGACAAGCTCACGCGGGAGCACAAGGTCGTCTCCAATGCCTCGTGCACCACGAACTGCCTCGCGCCGGTCGCGAAGGTGCTCAATGATGCGGTCGGCATCGACAAGGGTTTTATGACCACCGTGCATTCCTACACCAATGACCAGCCCTCGCTCGATCAAGTGCACAAGGACCTGTACCGGGCACGCGCCGCGGCGATCAACATGATCCCAACCTCTACTGGCGCGGCAAAGGCCGTCGGGCTCGTCTTGCCGGAGCTCGCCGGCAAGCTCGATGGGGTTGCAATCCGGGTGCCAACCCCGAACGTCTCGGTCGTCGACTTCAAGTTTGTCGCCAAACGCTCGACCACGAAGGACGAGATCAACGGCGCCGTGAAGCGCGCCGCCGAGCAGCAGCTCAAAGGCATCCTCGGCTACACCGAGGCGCCCAACGTCTCCAGCGACTTCAACCACGACGCCCGCTCATCGGTGTTCGCCATGGACCAGACCAAGGTGATGGACGGCACGCTGGTGCGGGTGATGTCGTGGTACGACAACGAGTGGGGCTTCTCCAACCGGATGATCGATACCGCGGTTGCGATGGGCAAGCTGATCTGATCGCGCTGGCGATGAGCCCTCTTCTCGTTGGGGTCGTCTCGGCTCGACTGCCCAGCCTGCCAGGCGGCTGACATGTTCCGCACGCTCGACGACGTCGACGTTAGCGGCAAGCGCGTGCTCGTGCGCGTCGACCTGAACGTGCCCGTTGAGAACGGCCGGGTCTCCGACCTGACCCGCATCGAGCGCGTCGCTCCCACCATCAGTGAGGTCGCGGACAAAGGCGGAAAGGTTATCCTGCTCTCCCATTTCGGGCGTCCCAAGGGACGCGACGCCGCGCAGTCCCTAAAGCCCGTTGCACCGGCGATCGCCAACGTTCTCAAGCGGCCCGTCGCGTTCGCCGACGACTGCGTCGGCGACCCAGCCATGGTCGCGGTCGAGGCTATGAAAGCGGGCGATGTCCTGTGCCTGGAGAACACTCGCTTTCATCCGGGCGAGACGCGCAACGATCCTGATTTCGCGACGCAGCTGGCGGCTCTCGGGGACATTTTTGTCAATGACGCTTTCTCGGCGGCGCACCGTGCCCATGCTTCGGTCGAGGGGCTCGCCCGCCGGTTGCCGGCCTACGCGGGGCGCAGCATGCAGGATGAGCTGGAAGCGCTCACCAAAATATTGCAAACCCCGATTCGTCCGCTTGCCGCGATCGTCGGCGGAGCGAAGGTGTCAACCAAGCTCGACCTGCTCGGCAGCCTGCTCGCGAAAGTAGACGTCCTCCTCATCGGCGGCGGCATGGCCAATACTTTTCTCGCCGCGCGCGGATATTCCGTAGGCAAATCCCTATGCGAGCGCGATCTCCTGCCGACGGCGCGCGAGATCATGGACAAGGGCACGGCCAAAGGCCGAGAAATTGTGCTGCCAGTCGACGCGGTCGTGGCCAAGCGTTTCGAGGCGAACGCGCCCTCGCGCGTCGTCGCGGCGGACGGCATCGGCGATGACGAGATGATCCTCGACATCGGACCTCGCAGCATCGAGTATGTCTGTTCCGTGCTCGCGCGCGTGGAGACCTTGGTCTGGAACGGACCCTTCGGCGCGTTCGAACTCGAACCGTTCGATACCGCCACCGTCGAGATCGCCGAAGCCGCGGCGGAACTCACCGCCGCCGGAAAAATTAAAAGTGTGGCAGGCGGCGGTGATACGGTCGCCGCGCTCAACGCCGCTGGGGCGGCCGATCGCTTCACTTACGTTTCCACCGCCGGGGGGGCCTTCCTGGAATGGCTGGAGGGTAAAGCTTTGCCGGGTGTCGAGGTACTCAGAGTCAGCTCGCGGCCGAAATGAAGGAATACGCCCTTTGCCAACCGCGTGAAGAGCCGGCAAAATCACCATGAATGCTCCATGAGATGGAGGAGGTTGCGATGAACCTCGCTGAACTCAACAAAGTCGCCCAGGCCATGGTCGCGCCGGGCCGTGGCATTCTTGCCGCCGACGAATCGTCCGGCACCATCAAGAAGCGCTTCGATGCGATCGGGGTAGAATCGACGCCCGACAATCGACGCGACTACCGCGAGCTGCTCTTTCGCTCGTCGGAGGCCATGTCGAAATACATCTCCGGTGTCATCCTTTACGACGAGACCATTCGCCAGAACGCCAAGGATGGTACTCCGCTGGTCAAGGTAATCGAGAACTCGGGTGCGATCCCAGGCATTAAGGTCGACAAGGGCACGAAGCCGTTACCATTCTGTCCCGGCGAAGTTATCCCTGAGGGGCTCGACGGGCTCCGTGAGCGCCTCGCCGAATATCGCAGGCTCGGCGCCAAATTCGCCAAGTGGCGCGCGGTGATCGACATCGGCCCCGATATTCCGAGCTACGCGGCCATCATGACCAACGCAAATGCGCTCGCACGTTATGCCGCGCTCTGCCAGGAGGGGGACATCGTTCCGATCGTCGAGCCGGAAGTTCTGATGGACGGCGATCACGACGCCGAACGCTGCTATGTGATCACCGAATGGCTGCTAAAGACCGTGTTCGAGCAGCTTTACTATCAGAAGGTGGCGCTCGAAGGCATGGTGCTTAAGCCCAACATGGTGATCGCCGGCAAAAAGGCGAAGAACCGCGCGAGCGTCGAGGAGGTGGCTGAGAAGACCGTGCGAGTGCTCAAGGCTTGCGTTCCCGCCGCGGTGCCTGGCATCGCTTTCCTCTCCGGTGGCCAGTCCGACGAGGAGGCGACCGCGCATCTTGATGCCATGAACCGCATCGGCGGCGTGCCGTGGCGGCTCACGTTCAGCTACGGCCGCGCGCTGCAGGCGGCACCGCAAAAGGCTTGGTCGGGCAGGAGCGAAAACGTCGCCGCCGCCCAGCGCGCCTTCACTCATCGCGCGATGATGAACAGCCTCGCGACGCGCGCGCAATGGAAGCAGGATTTGGAAAGGAAGGCTGCGTAAGCGAGAGCTGCCGATAGGGCTCCCCGGCGGCCCCGCACCCAAAATTCCTGCGCCGATCCGCGTGTTAGCCCCGCCATGCATCTCATCTTGGCGCTAAAACCCGGGGCATTGCGCGCGCCTGCGATGCGCCGGCGGCGGCTTAAGGCCGAAATCCTGCCGGCACGGCATCAGCCGTCCTTTACCGTCTCGTAGGGTTGAGCCTCTATAAACGCCCCCAAACTGCCCGATTGCGAGGGCAATCGACTTCAATGGCTTCCCGAGGAAAGCAGGCCGAACCGAGGCGTCCCCCTCCGCGCCTTTATCTCGTGACTCCGCAGGATGCTGCAGGGCTTGCGGACCGACTCGCCGAAGCGCTTGCGGCGGCTGATATAGCCGCCGTGCTGCTGCGCCTGCCGCAGGGCGAGGAGGCCGTGCGCGCTGACCATGCCAAGGCGATCGCGCCGACGGTGCAGAATAAAGGGGCTGCTCTCCTCCTCGACGGTGACGCCGAGCTTGTGGTGCGCGCCGGCGCCGATGGCGCGCATCTCGGCGGAATTGAAGCCCTCGCGGCAGCGCTGCCAACCCTTAAACCTGCACACATTGCGGGCTGCGGGCGACTCACAACCCGGCACGAGGCCATGATTGCAGGCGAGGCCGGTGCCGATTACGTCATGTTCGGTGAGCCTGATGCGAGCGGCCGACGGCCTTCCTTCGACGCCGTTGCCGAACGGGTAGCGTGGTGGGCCGAGTTGTTCGAAATCCCGTGCGTGGGATTTGCCACCTCGCTGGACGAAGTCAGGCCGCTTGCCTCGGCCGGAGCAGATTTCGTCGCGGTCGGAAATTGCATCTTCGACGATGAGCGCGGCGATGCCGCGGCGGTTGCGGACGCGGCGCGACGACTCGCATTCGCGGAGACTGTCGCATGAAAAGCGCCGCTTGCTTGCTTGCGCTTGCGCTCGCGGCGACCGACATCGCGTCTGCCGCGGCACAGACACCAAGTCACCCTCCCCCGATGCAGCCGGCTGCGAAATCAGTCGCAAAACCGCGCAGTCCCGCTGCGGCCCAGCCGACGCCTGCGCCGGCACCAGCCGCGGCGCGGCCCGAGCTTGATCTCGCGTACGGCGCCTATCAACGTGGCTACTACATCACCGCCTTTTCGACCGCGACCCGCCGCGTCGAGGAAATGAAGGACATCAAGGCGATGACGCTGCTGGGCGAACTCTACGCCAACGGGCTGGGCGTCGAGCGCGACGACAAGAAGGCGGCCGATTGGTACCGGCTGGCCGCCGAGCGGGGCGATCGCGAGGCGATGTTCGCGCTCGCCATGTTCCACTTCAGTAGGCGGATCGAGCCCGCGAGCCGCGAGGAGGGGGCCAAGCTGCTCGCTGCCGCGGCCAAGTTGGGGCAGGCTGCCGCGGCATATGATCTCGGTCTCCTCTATATCGAAGGCCAATTATTCCCGCAGGATTTTGCGCGCGCCGCGCAACTCTTCCGCAGCGCAGCCCAGGTCGGAAATCCGGAAGCCCAGTACGCGCTCGCAACCTTGTACAAGGAAGGCCGCGGAGTGCCAAAGGATGCGGTGGAGACGGCTCGCCTGCTAGCGGCTGCCTCGCTCGCCGATAACACCGATGCGCAGGTCGAATATGCAATCGCGCTGTTCAACGGAACGGGTGTGACGAAGAACGAACAAATGGCGGCAATCCTGTTGGCCAAAGCGGCGCGTAAGGGCAATCCCGTTGCGCAAAACCGTCTCGCCAACATTCTTGCAGTCGGTCGCGGAGCGCAGGCCAATCCGATGCAGGCGATCAAATGGCATACCATCGCCAAAGCCGGCGGTGTGAGCGACGTCCCGCTAGATGTATTTGTGCAGCAGCAGCCGGCGGACGTCCGCGCCGCCGCCGAGAAGGCGGCAAAGCCCTGGGTGGATGCCCTAAAAGAGTCGCGCCAGCCCCGCTCTTGACGCGAAGCCTATCTGCGGGCACATCGCAGCCTCCATGCCCGCCTGAGCGGGCGGAAGCTAATCTAGGTAGGCCTCGCCGCCTTGATGCGGCGATCCATCCGTCTGCAAGAAGCTTGCGAAGATGGGTGCGGGTCAAGCCCGCGCATTCTGGCTGGAGAAGCTTCTTAAACTTGGCCCCATGCACACATCGGGTTTTGCTCGCGCGACTGATCATGCTCCGCTCCGCCCTCCTCAACGTGATGATCAAGGCCGCGCGCAAGGCGAGCCGCACGCTCAAGCGCGACTTTGGCGAAATCGAGCACCTGCAGGCCTCCCTCAAAGGGCCGGCGAACTTCGTAACCGCCGCGGATCAGCGCGCCGAGGAAATTTTGCGCGAGGAGCTCGAACATGCGCGGCCAGGGTATGGCTTTCTGGGTGAAGAAGGCGGCGCACGCGAAGGCAGCGACAAGACGCATCGCTGGATCGTCGATCCTCTCGATGGCACGCTGAACTTTCTACACGGGATTCCACATTTTGCTATCTCTATCGGGCTCGAGCGCGAAGGAACGATGGTTGCCGGGCTCGTCTACAATCCCGTCACTGACGAGCTTTTCACCGCCGAGCGCGGCAAAGGCGCGTTCCTCAATGACCAGCGGCTGCGTGTGGCGGCGCGCAAGCGGCTCGCCGACGCGGTGGTCGCCTGCGCGCTTCCGCATCCAAGTCGGGGCGATGTGGAACTCACGCGTAGCGAGCACTTGCGGCCGGCCGCCTCGACGCCTATTGGGAGCGCGGACTTTCGCCCTGGGACATGGCGGCGGGGATCGCGCTGGTGCGCGAAGCGGGCGGCTTTGTTACCGACCTCAATGGGCGCGACGACATGATCAATACGGGCAGCGTCCTCGCGGCCAACGAGGATATTCACGGTCACATGCTGCGGGCGCTCAGAGAGGCGGCCCCATCGGCCGCGCGGCGCTCCTCGGCATGACGCATCCGCGCAGCTCACGCGGACCCCACTTCATCAAACGTTCCCGCGCACCGCGACCTTCCGTCCGCCGCGGCCGTGCCTTATTGTGAGTCGAGTTAAGGGCGCTGATCGCCATGGCGCAAGACATCGATCCATTCAAATTGTCCTCGCCCCGGATTTTTCTCGTCCGGATGGTGGTGTTCCTGGTCCTGTGCGGGCTGATCGTGATCGTGCTTTACAAGCAGATCTGGACCGCGTTCCTGGCAAATCCCGGCCTCAATGCCTTGATCATTGGGGTGCTCGTCATTGGCATCGCGCTGGCCTTCCGGCAGGTGATCCGGCT
>VAZQ01000393.1 GCA_005883115.1 Alphaproteobacteria bacterium
GCTCGTGGAAGCAGAAGCGCGGGATCTCCGCGCCCGCGGCCTCGCAGGCCTGCAGCAAAGTGTAGTCCGGCGGGACGTCGATCTCTTTGCTATCGACGATCAGTTTGGTCATGGCGCCTCGGTCGTGTCTTCGCTCATCACGCGCACCGCGCCGCCTTCCACAGCCGCGCCGCCGGCAAGCTTTCCCAGCCGAAGGCGTAGTCACTCGGGCCGTGCTGCTGCAGATGCCCGAGCCGCTCAATGGCCTCCTGCACTGTGGGCCGGTGTCCGGCCGTCACCCACCACATCACGAAGTAGCGCTCGTTCATCCGCTCAAACCACTCGTGGCGGCGGCCGTAGA
>VAZQ01000394.1 GCA_005883115.1 Alphaproteobacteria bacterium
TCCGGGTGCGGATCTGCGCTGTACTCGCTGATGCGCCGCTCGATCTCCGGCCGGAAGTGGCGAAGCAGGCCCTGCACCGGCCAGGCCGCGCCGTCTCCGAACGCACAAATGGTGTGGCCTTCGATCTGGGTTGTGACCTCCATCAGCATGTCGATCTCGCGTTTATGCGCGCGACCTTCCGCCATGCGGCTGAGAACCCGCCACATCCACCCCATGCCCTCACGGCAGGGCGTGCACTGGCCGCAGCTTTCGTGCTTGTAGAAATAGGAGATGCGCGCCATCGCGCGAATTATGTCGGTTGATTTGTCCATGACGATCACGGCTGCCGTGCCGAGGGCGGATTTGAACTCGCGGCATCCGTCGAAATCCATGAGCAGATGTTCGCATTGGTGCGCCGGGATGAGCGGCATCGAGGAGCCGCCGGGAATGACGGCGAGCAAGTTGTTCCAGCCGCCGCGCACGCCCCCACAATGGCGCTCAACCAACTCGCGCAGAGGCACGCCCATTGCATCCTCCACGGTGCAGGGCCTCTCCACGTGGCCGGAAATGCAGAACAGTTTCGTGCCGGTATTGTTCGGCCGCCCGATGCCCGAGAACCATGCGGCGCCACGCCGCAAAATGTCCGGCACCACGGCGATGGATTCGACGTTGTTGACGGTCGTCGGACAGCCGTAGAGACCGACATTAGCCGGGAACGGCGGCTTCAATCGAGGCTGGCCCTTCTTGCCTTCGAGACTTTCCAATAGCGCCGTCTCCTCGCCGCAAATGTAGGCGCCGGCACCGTGGTGCACGATGATATCGAAGGGAAAGCCCTGGACGTTGTTCTTGCCGATGAGATTGGCGGCGTAGGCTTGATCGACAGCCGCCTGCAGGCGCTCGCGCTCGCGGACGAATTCGCCGCGGATATATATGAAGCAGGTATTCGCGCCCATGGCGAAGCCGGCGATCAGACACCCCTCGACCAGCAGATGCGGGTCGTGCCGCATAATCTCGCGGTCCTTACAGGTGCCGGGTTCTGACTCATCGGCGTTGACCACGAGATAATGCGCACGGCCGTCGGACTGCTTGGGCATGAACGACCACTTCAACCCTGTGGGAAAACCGGCTCCGCCCCGTCCACGCAGGCCCGACGCCTTCACCTCATTGATGATCCAATCGCGCCCCTTCTCGAGGATGGCCTTGGTGCCCTCCCAGGCACCGCGGGCGCGCGCCCCCTCAAGGGCCCAGTCGTGCAGGCCGTACAGATTGGTGAAGACGCGGTCCTTGTCGTCGAGCATCAGGATTGCCTCTTCGTCGAGGCGTCGCCGGCCGGGGGCTTGGGTATCGCCGCCTCGCGCATATTGGCGGGTTCGCCAGCCTTTTTGGCGGCGGCATCGCTCAAGGCCGGCTGCTGCGGTTGCTCGCCGTTGCCCCGCACATAGAGCGCGGCATCTGTGAGTGTGGTCGGTCCACCGACCGGAGCCGAAAGCTGCCGGGCGACCTGGGGACCAGGCTTAACCGTGTTGCCGGCCGCAAGGTCGTCTAAGATTCTAGTGAAGCTCTCCGGGACAAGATCTTCGTAATAGTCATAATTGACCTGCGGCCCGGTGCCGTTGAAAGAGCTGATTTGTGCCACGGGCCCGTTCACGCAGGCACCGAGGCATTCGACCTCGATCCACGAGAGCTTCCCGTCGTCAGTCACTTCAAGAGGCTCGCCGATCCGCTCGTGGCAGAGCTTGATCAGCTTATCCGCGCCACGCAGCACACAGGGTGTCGTGCCGCAGAGCTGAACGTGGAAGCGGCCCACCGGGGCTAGGTTGAACATCGTATAGAAAGTCGCGACCTCGAGCGCGCGGATCTTCGGCATTGCAAGGAGATCTGCGACGTGCTCGATCGCTTTCTGCGGCAGCCAGCCGCCAGCCTGCTCCTGCGCGCGCCACAGAAGCGCAATGACGGCGGAGGCCTGCTTGCCTTCCGGATATTTCGCGATCTCGCCCTTGGCCCAATCGAGGTTCTCGACTGTGAAGGCGAAACTTTTGGGCTGAATTGCGGGATCGGCGAGGCGCCGCACTGCCATCAGCGATCGACCTCCCCGAACACGATATCGAGCGAGCCAAGTATCGCCGAGATGTCGGCGAGCATGTAACCCCGGCAGAGAAAATCCATCGCCTGCAGGTGGGGGAAACCAGGCGCGCGGATCTTGCACTTATAGGGTTTGTTGCCGCCGTCGGCGATGAGGTAGACGCCGAATTCCCCCTTGGGGGCTTCAACCGCGGCATAGACCTCGCCCGCAGGAACGTGAAAGCCTTCGGTGTAGAGCTTGAAGTGATGGATGAGCGCCTCCATGGAGCGCTTCATCTCGGCGCGCTTGGGCGGGACGATTTTGTTGTCGTCGACTGCGACGGCCCCCCGCCCTTCGGGCGCGCGGAGCTTCTCCAGGCATTGCTTCATGATCTTGATCGACTGCCGCATCTCCTCCATGCGGATGCAGTAGCGATCGTAATTGTCGCCGTTCTTCCCGATGGGAAGGTCGAAATCGAGCTCGAAATAGCATTCATAAGGCTGCGCCTTGCGCAGATCCCATGCCGCGCCCGATCCGCGCAGCATCACGCCGGAGAAGCCCCACGCCCAGGCATCGGAAAGCGTGACCACGCCGATGTCGACGTTACGCTGCTTGAAAATACGGTTCTCCGTCAGCAGATCCTCGAAATCATCACAGACCTTGAGGAAGGGATCGCAAAACGCAGCGATGTCGTCGATCAGCTTCGCCGGCAGGTCCCGATGTACGCCCCCGACGCGGAAATAGGCCGCATGCATGCGGCTGCCGGATGCACGCTCATAAAATCCCATGAGCTTTTCGCGCTCTTCGAAGCCCCAGAGCGGAGGAGTGAGCGCGCCGACGTCCATGGCCTGCGTGGTCACATTGAGGAGATGCGACAACAATCGTCCGATTTCGCAATAGAGCACGCGGATGAGCTGCGCGCGCTTGGGTAGGCTAAGGCCGAGCAGCTTTTCCGCCGCCAGGCAGAACGCATGTTCCTGATTCATTGGCGCGACGTAATCGAGCCGGTCGAAATACGGAATTGCTTGCAGATAGGTCTTGTGCTCGATCAGTTTTTCAGTACCGCGATGCAATAGCCCGATGTGTGGATCCACGCGCTCCACCACCTCGCCGTCGAGTTCGAGCACTAGCCGCAATACGCCATGCGCCGCGGGATGCTGCGGTCCGAAATTCAGGGTGAAGTTGCGCAGCTCGGGTTTAGCCGCGGCTGTGATCGCTGTATCGGTCAACGCCAATCCCTATTCGCCAGTGGCTATTCGCTATTTATCGGGTTTGCCGTCGCCTGCCTTCTCGTCGCCCGGCAGCGAGTAGGCTGGACCTTCCCACGGCGACAGGAAGTCGAAGTTACGGAATTCCTGCGTGAGCCTGACCGGCTCGTAGATCACGCGTTTTTGCTCGTCGTCGTACCGCAGCTCGACGAAACCGGTGAGGGGAAAATCCTTGCGCAGCGGATGGCCCTCGAAACCGTAGTCGGTTAGCAGCCGGCGCATGTCCGGATGGCCGGTAAAGAGCACGCCATAGAGATCGTAAGTTTCACGTTCAAACCAGTTCGCGCCGGGAAATACGCCAATGATCGACGGAACAGGTGTCGTCTCATCAACCTCCGTCTTCACGCGGATGCGCAGATTCTGCTTGGGCGACAGGAGATGATAGACAACGTCGAAGCGGCGCTCGCGGCCTGGCCAGTCGACCGCGGTGATGTCGATGAGGCTCCAGAATTGGCAGCGCTCGTCGTCGCGCAGAAACCTGACGACCTTCACGATGTCATGACTGATCGCGCTGATCGTCAGCTCGCCGTTTGCAACGAGATGGCCCGTGAGCGAATCTGCAAGCGCGCCGGCGATGGTCTCGCCGAGTTTGTCGAGCCTATCATCCATTGCGTGAGTTCCATCAGCGCTCGATCGTGCCGGTCCGGCGGATCTTCTTTTGCAGCAACAACACGCCATAAAGCAGTGCCTCGGCCGTCGGTGGACAGCCGGGGACATAGATATCGATCGGCACGATGCGATCGCAGCCGCGCACGACCGAATATGAGTAATGGTAATAGCCGCCGCCGTTGGCGCACGAGCCCATCGAAATCACGTAGCGAGGCTCCGGCATCTGGTCGTATACCTTGCGCAAAGCAGGCGCCATCTTGTTGGTCAGCGTCCCCGCCACGATCATCACGTCCGATTGCCGCGGAGACGCGCGCGGCGCAAAGCCAAACCGCTCCGCATCGTAGCGCGGCATCGACATCTGCATCATCTCGACCGCACAACAGGCAAGCCCGAATGTCATCCACATGAGCGAACCGGTGCGCGCCCAGGTGATGAGATCATCGCTCGCGGTGACGAGAAACCCCTTGTCGGCAAGTTCTCCATTCAATCCGGTGAAGAAGGGATCGTCCGCGCGCGCGGGTCTGCCGGTGCGCGCATCAAGAATACCTTCTCCCGGCGAGGTGAGCGTGCGCTCTAGTCCCATTCAAGGGCTCCTTTGCGCCATTCATATATGAAGCCGACGGTGAGAACGCCAAGGAATATGATCACCGACCAATACCCGTAGAGACCGAGATCGCCAAAGGCGATGGCCCAGGGAAAAAGGAAGCTCACTTCCAGGTCGAAAATGATGAAAAGGATTGCGACGAGATAGAACCGCACGTCAAACTTCATGCGGGCATCGTCGAAGGCATTGAAGCCACACTCGTAGGCGGAGAGCTTCTCCGGATCGGGAGCCTTATAAGCGATCATGAACGGTACGAGCAGAAGGGCGAGACCGATCCCGAGCGCCACCGCGATGAAGATCACTAGCGGCAGGTAATCCAGCAATAGTTGATTCATCGGCGACCTCACCTCCGATGCTCCGGCCCCGTACGGAAAGCCCCTCCCCGCCCTGCAGCCAAGGTGCCGTAGGCGCTCGCGAAATCGCCTTCAGATCGGATCCGTTCCAAGGACGGGCGCGAGGAGGCTTAGCGCAGTGCACAATGCGAGGCAAGCAGCCGGTCGCCTAAAGCGTGGCTTTGAGGGCAGTCCGAGTGCGAGCGGTTCGGATTTGCCCGTTGAACTACCGACTGCGGGCATGAACCGAACCCGTTGGCTTTGATCCATTCCGCCCATGCGAAGCTCTGGGCTCGGCACCGTCCCCGCGCTAGGCTTCGCTGCAAAGCACGATCAGTGTCCTGGGAGAGCGGCATGCAACGCAAGGTCATGGTCTCATGCGCCGTCACGGGCTCGGCCGACACGCCCGGCCGCAACCCCGCGGTGCCGGTGACACCCGCGCAGATCGCACAATCCGCGATCGATGCCGCCAAAGCGGGTGCGGCCATCGTTCACATCCATGTGCGCGACCCGAAGACCACTCGGCCGAGTATGGACACTTCCCTCTACAAAGAGGTTGTCGAGCGCATCAGAGAAAGCGGCAGCGACGTTCTGATCAATCTGACCACCGGCCCGGGGGCGCGGTTCGTGCCGGGCGATGATGACCCACTGAAACCGGGCCCTGGCACGACCATGAAGACGCCGGCCGAGCGCGTTAAGCACGTCGTCGCGCTCAAGCCCGATATCTGTAGCCTCGATATGGGCAGCATGAATATGGGCCCGCACGTTTTCATCAACACGCCCACTTACCTTCAAGCCATGGCAGTTGCGATCCGCGATGCGGATGTGCTGCCGGAGCTGGAAGTGTTCGAAACCGGTCATCTCCTCCTGGCCAAGCGAATGATCGAGAACGGCCACATAAAGCCACCTGGCATGTTCCAGATCTGCCTGGGAATCAGCTGGGCGCAACCTGCTACTCCCGAGGCGATGGCCTATATGCGAAGCCTCTTGCCGGCGGCGGCGCCGTGGTTCGCGTTTGGTATATCTTTGCATCAGTTTCCCATGGTCGCGCAGGC